>NZ_MEBP01000072.1:0-23647 GCF_001722075.1 Salinivibrio sp. SS2
CTGGGCAAACAAAAAAGCCCGCATTGCGCGGGCTCTTACTGGGTCAATCGTCGCGTGACTACGCGGAAATACCACTGTGGCGCAGCAGCGCATCAGGGCTTGGCTCACGGCCACGGAAACGAACAAACAACGCCATCGGCGCTTCGCTTCCCCCACGACTGAGGATATGGTTGAGGAAATCTTCACCGGTTTCGCGATTAAAGATCCCTTCTTCTTCAAAGCGAGAGTAGGCATCGCTCGACAGCACTTCAGCCCATTTGTAGCTGTAATAACCTGCGCTGTAGCCCCCTGCAAAGATGTGCCCAAACGCATGCGGGAAGCGATTCCACTCCGGTGTGGGCACCACAGAAACCTGCTCACGTACGGCATTGAGCGTTTCCATGATCCGTGGACCCACCTCGGGGTCAAATTGACTGAACAAGCTAAAGTCGAACAAGCTGAATTCGAGCTGGCGCAACATCGCCATCGCTGAATTGAAGTTTTTCGCCGCCAGCATCTTCTCTAGCATATCGTCCGGCAAGGCTTCCCCGGTTTGATAGTGGCCCGAGATAAAGCTCAGCGCCTCTTGCTCCCAGCACCAGTTCTCCAAAAACTGACTCGGCAGCTCTACCGCATCCCAAGGCACACCGTTGATCCCCGAGACATCCGCCACTTCGACTTGTGTCAGCATGTGGTGAATGCCGTGACCGAACTCGTGGAACAGGGTTTCAACTTCGTCATGGGTAAACAGCGCAGGATCATCACCGACCGGTGGGTTGAAGTTACAGGTCAAGTACGCCACCGGCGTTTGTAAGTCACCATTTGTTTTACGGCGACGAACGCGACACTCATCCATCCATGCACCGCCACGCTTATTCTCACGTGCGTACAAGTCTAAATAGAAGCTCCCGCGCAGCGTGCCCTCACTGTCGTGAATGTCATAAAAACGCACATCTTTATGCCACGTATCGACACCTTGGCGTTCGGTTACCGTCATGCCAAACACACGCTTCATGACTTCAAACAGGCCACTTAGCACGCGCGATTCTGGGAAGTAGGGACGTAGCGCCTCATCAGAAATCGCATAGCGCGCCTGCTTGAGTTTTTCGCTGTAGTAAGGAATATCCCAAGGCTCCAGCGTCTCCACCCCAAACTCTTGCTTGGCGTAAGCTTTTACTTCCGCGAACTCTCGCTCACCTTGTGGGCGGGCTTTGCTAACCAGCTCATTCAAAAAGCCCATCACCTGCTCGGGGCTCTCTGCCATTTTGGTCGCCAGCGACAACTCGCTGTAATTGTTAAAGCCCAACAAGCGCGCCAGTTCATATTTTAAACGTAGCGACTCGTTCATCAGCTCGGTGTTGTCCCACTGGCCGGCCTGCGGGCCACGATCAGAGGCTCGCGTTGAGAAGGCTTCATACATTTCTTGACGTAATGCTTGGTTATCGCAGTACATCATGACTGGTAAGTACGAAGGAATATCGAGGGTCAGTAAGTAACCTTGCTGAGATTTACTCTCAGCTTGCGCTTTCGCTGCGTTCAGCGCTGATTCGGGCAAGCCCGCTAACTCACTTTTATCACTCACCAGCTTGCTCCACCCCATGGTGGCATCCAGCACATTGTTGCTAAATGAAGAGGAAAGCTCCGACAAGCGTTTTTGAATTTCACCAAAACGGTGTTGTTGATCGGCAGGCAGCGCAATGCCAGACAGCTCGAAATCACGCAGCGCATCGGTGATGGCTTTTTGCTGGGCCGTATCGAGTGATGAAAAGTCCGCGCTGTCTTTGATGGCTTTGTAGGCGTGATACAAGCCTTTGTGCTGACCGCGCCACGTCGAATATTCCGACAACAGCGGCAGACAGCTTTCGTAGGCTTCACGCAGTGGTTTGCTGTTAACTACCGCGTTCATATGGCTTACTGGCGACCATAAACGGCTGAGACGATCTTCGACTTCGGCGAGCGGAGCACAAACCGTCTCCCAACTTGGCGACGCTTGCTCAGCCGCCTGCTCGACTGCTTGGCGACAATCGGCAATTGCGGCGTCCACTGCCGGCTTAACATGCTCTGGATTGATCGCTGAAAATGGAGGTAAATCCTCAAACTGAAGTAGCGGGTTGGACATAATGCCTTCCTTTTTGCTGACGAGACGCCCGTGGTTCGCGCGTCTAAACGATAAGTGACCTCATGTATATGCCGTCTGAGAGAACGCTTTTCAATCCCCACACTCCAACTTATACAGATTGCGACCGTTACAAAATGATTCTGAGACTGCCGCCACACCACAGGTTTGATAAGCTTACATTCACTCAACCTCAATGGTCAGCGCGGCGCCACTTTACAAGCGACCTGAAACGCGACAAGCTGACCACGAAACAAAAGCCAGAAGCACGCTCGTGCGTATAAGATGGAGAAAGACATGGCGAAGCATTTCGACTACATCTGTATCGGTGGCGGCAGCGGCGGTATTGCCTCTGCCAACCGTGCCGCGATGCACGGTGCCAAAGTCGCCCTGATTGAAGCAAAACACCTCGGTGGAACCTGTGTAAACGTGGGCTGTGTGCCCAAAAAAGTGATGTGGCATGGCGCGCAAGTAGCCGAAGCCCTCAATCTTTATGCCCCGGATTATGGGTTTGATGTTGAAGTGAAAGGCTTTGACTGGTCAACCTTGATCAATAACCGCGAAGCCTACATTGGCCGTATCCACAAAGCCTACGAAAACGTGTTGGGTAAAAACAACATTGATGTCATTCACGGCTTTGCGCGCTTTGTCGATAACAAAACCGTCGAGGTGGACGGCGAACACTACACCGCCGATCATATCTTGATTGCGGTTGGTGGCACCCCTACGATTCCGAACATTCCCGGTGCTGAACATGGCATCGACTCAGATGGTTTCTTTGCCCTTACCGAACAACCTAAGCGTGTCGCCGTGGTCGGTGCTGGCTATATTGCAGTTGAAATCGCAGGCGTACTGCATGCGCTAGGGTCAGATACCCACTTGTTTGTGCGCAAAGACCGTCCGCTGCGAAGCTTTGACCCCTTGGTGACTGACACCTTGGTCGAGGTGATGGAAAAAGAAGGCCCGACTCTGCATACCCAGTCGGTGCCTGTCTCTGTCACCAAAGAAAGCGACGGCAGCCTGACCCTTGCGTTCGAGAACGGCACCACGCATAACACAGACACACTGATCTGGGCGATTGGCCGCCATCCAACCACCGACAAGATCAATTTGGCCGCGACCGATGTACAAACCACCGCGGACGGCTACATTAAGGTAGACCCTTACCAAACCACCAGCGTGCCGGGCATTTACTGTGTCGGTGATATTATGGATGGTGGCATTGAACTCACCCCTGTGGCGGTAAAAGCAGGTCGTCTGCTCTCGGAGCGCCTATTCAATGGCCAGAGCGAGGCAAAAATGGACTATGACCTCGTCCCAACCGTGGTATTTAGCCATCCGCCAATCGGCACTATTGGCTTGACCGAGCCCGAAGCGCGCGCCAAATATGGGGATGACAACATCAAGGTCTACACCTCGACGTTTGCTGCGATGTATACGGCCGTCACCCAGCACCGCCAACCTTGTAAAATGAAACTGGTGTGTGCCGGTGAAGATGAAAAAGTCGTGGGCCTTCACGGTATCGGTTTCACCGTCGATGAAATGATCCAAGGGTTTGCCGTGGCAATGAAGATGGGAGCGACAAAAGCAGATTTTGACAGTGTGGTCGCGATTCACCCGACCGGTTCAGAAGAATTTGTTACCATGCGCTAAACCCGGTATCGGTAAGAGCAACGCCGAGCACTGTGCTCGGCGTTTTTATTTACTCCACTGCGCGCAAAAACGTGCCAAGCCTTCTTTGATATCATCCAACAACACGGACGCGGCATCAGCATTATCCTGTTTTGCTGCCAGCTCCAAGGCTAACGCTTGTTGTTGCAGTTCAATCGCCGCTAGGTTACTGGCACTACCCTTTAGCTTGTGCGCTTCACGTGCCAAGTTAGCAAAATCTGCCGCTGCAATCTGTTGTGCCATGGCTGGAAGCTGCTCCTCAGTCTCTTCGACAAAGATGGTACAGGCTTCATCGAGCAAGGCTTGGCTATCCATCAACCGACTTAAGGCTTCCTCTTTGTCCCACACGCTTGCGTCGTGATCTGTCTTTCCGTGGCTGTCACTCATGCTCAATCCTTTTTTACTGAAGACGGTGATTCACCTACAAGCGACAAGGGCTTGTTGATTAGCTTATCATCACCTTGTTTCTAATCGTTACTAAGCTTAACCGCCTGCGTCTAGCACATTGTAGATGTGGCAAAACTCAGGTCCAATCATGCTCGCTTTTCCCCCAATATCAATAATAGAAGTGAGTGCGAATCATGATGGATATGTTGCCTTGGTTAATCGTTTCTGGCCTGATCGTTTCCGTTATCACCGGTCTGTTGACCGTGTTGATGGTTAAAGGCCTCGATTAATCACCGCTGACTCCATGGGTAACCATGGAGTCTGTTCCTGTATCTTCAGGCTAGGTGTTTTTACTGGCTTTCGCCTTTTTCTTCTCTTTTTTGCTTTTTGCCGTCTTTGTGCCTTTTTTACCCTTTTTCAGGGCTTTTTTGGTTAGCTTTTCACCCTTGGCTTTTTTCTTCACCTTTTTCGTCACTGATTCAGACGATGCAGGCAAAGGCGTAGGTCGACACAAATAGCTTTTATCTCTGGCCACACGCGCACATTTACTGCACGCCACGCAAGGCGGCGAGACAATCGTCGCGAGCAGCTCTAACTCAGCATCCACGTCTCCGCGACGCCACTTACACAGCGACTTAGCCACCTAATGATCCACCGTAAGTGCTGCATTGATATACATATCAAAGCGGTTTTTCTTTGTCGCAATGCTCGAATGGGGGGTCATGCCGGCTAACGGCTCAGCATAATCTGGGCGTTTGACCACCACACGACTGCGTGCCAGTGCCAATGCAGGGTCTAACAGGTTATCTGCATCTGTGTCCGCCCCGACTAAGGATTGAAAGACACGCATTTCTTTTTTGACTAACGCGGACTTTTTTTTATGCGGATACATGGGGTCAAGATAAACCACATCAGGCCGCTGTAGCCCGGGTGTTTGCGCCATCTCGGTGAGAGCCTGCGCACTGCTTGCATGCAACAAGGTCATGCGTGCGCGCATCCAAGTACCGATTTCTTCATCTTGATAAGCGCGCTGCAGTCCATCATCCAACAACGCAGCCACCACAGGATGACGTTCAATCAACTGTACCTCACAGCCAAGCGAGGCAAGAACAAACCCATCACGCCCAAGCCCAGCGGTGGCATCAAGAACACGCGGTGTCACGCCTTTATTTAATCCCACCGCTTTCGCGATCGCTTGGCCTTTGCCACCACCAAACTTACGGCGATGACCGACCGCCCCGTCGACAAAATCAACGTAGACCGCTCCTAATTTAGGCTCATCTTGTTTGCGAAGCTCCAACCGTGTCTCTGTCATCACCAACGCAAACGGCGAATCATCCTCATGAGTGAGTGACCACTTACTTGTTAGCCTTTCAAATTCTTGTTGTTTCTCTGCGACATCACAGATAAGGGTCAGTTGCACGTTGGATCTCCACAGCCAATGATTGGCCGAGTATATCAGAGATGGATTTTTTCCTTCACGCTGTTCTGTGTCTCGGGCCAGCCTCTCACTTGCTGCTCCAGCGGCGCTGGTACACTAAAGTGATAACCTTGTGCGTAATCGACCCCGAGTAAACGCAATTTCTCTAAAATCTCGCTATTTTCAACAAACTCAGCCACGGTTTTTTTGCCCATTTGCTTGGCAAGGTCGTTAATGGCTTTCACCATCGCAAAATCGGTGTCATCCTTGGCAATGTCACGCACAAATTGCCCATCTATTTTCACGATATCGACCGGTAAACGCTTCAAGTAACCAAACGATGAGATACCCGCACCAAAGTCATCGAGTGCAATAAAGCAGCCCAACGCTTTAAGACGTGAAAATAAATCCATCGCACTGGTCATGTTACTGATGGCGGCCGTTTCAGTGATCTCTAAGCAGATGCGTCGGCTGGGTATCACACTGTCTTTGATAGCGTGTACCAAAAATTGCACAAACTCTTTTTGCGCAATGGAGCGGCCGGATAGATTAATCGACACCATACCCAGCTTATCAACCTGATCGGGATGCGCGGCGAACCAGGCCAAGGTTTTCTTCACCACCACCGTATCGAGTTGATGCGCCATGTTGTAGCGCTCTGCGGCGGGAATAAATAGCCCAGGTGAGATCCAGCCACCTTGGGTATCCCGAATCCGAACTAACACTTCCATATAAAGCTTACGCTGGGGTGCGCCGCTAATATTCACAATGCGCTGTGCATACACTTCAAAGCGGTCTGCGGCAATGGCTTCATGAATATGGCTGACATAGGCCATTTCTTGCTCGCGACGTTTCAATTCTTCATCGTCCGGATGATAAAGATGGAGCCGGTTACGCCCCTCATCTTTAGCGGCATAGCAGGCTGTATCAGCTTGGGCATGCACTTGCTGCGGAGAGCCGGCGGTGCGGTCCAGTAAGCGGATCCCTAAGGAACACTCCAACCGCATCCGGCTGTCATGCCAAAAGAACTCACTTCGCGCCAAGGCTGCCAGCAATGATTTCCCCCAACTCACCGCACGGGTAGCATCACAGTGATACACCAAAACGCCAAACTCATCGCCCCCAAGCCTTGATAGTACCGCGCCAGAAGGTAAGTGATGACTTACAATTAACGCCACTTGCTTTAACGCTTCATCCCCCGCTTCATGGCCTGCGGTGTCATTAATCAGCTTAAACTGGTCCATATCGATATAGAACATCGCATGGCACTGATCGTCTTCGCGGGCCTGAACCAAGGCATCGGCCAGCTTCTGTTCAAAATAACTGCGGTTATAGAGACCGGTTAAGTAGTCATGATGCGCTTGGTACATCAGTTGGCTTTCCATCTCACGGTGCGCGGTAATGTCTTCGCCGACCACCAGTATCTGTGCCTGAGTGTGCATGGCGCGAACCGTTTCTCTCACCCACAAGGTCTGGCCCTTTTTGGAGCGATAAGGGATCTCTCGGCGCCAAAGTTGCTCGTCATTGTCTTGTGGGCGGCGCACCATTCGGTGGGGTGGCTCATGCTGCTCGGCATACAACTCAGTGATTTTATGGCCAAGGAGGCTTGATTTGTTGTAACCGAAAAGCTCTGCCGCATATTGGTTGATAGATTGGATCCGTGCTTGCTGATCGACGGTCAGCAAGATCACCGGTTGCTGTTCGTAAAGCATCCGGTATTCAATTTCACTGCGTTGCAGTTTCTCCTCGGTGTGTTTACGTTGGGTAATATCGCGCGCTTCAAACAGAATACGGGGTTGACCGGCTTCACCAGGAAAGCTTTTAACCGCCACATCCAAGATCACTTCGCGGTGCGCCTCACTCAAACACAGTTCAAAACGCCGGGGCTGGGTCGTTTCAGTTAACTTTAGGTGCGACTCTAAGCGTGCAGGGTTACGCCATATCGGCCAAAACCAGAGCGGTCTTGCCTGATATTGGCGAGTTACATCTACCAACTGATTAAAACTGGAATTGCCTGACAGCAGAATCCCATTGCCATCAAGCAAGGCGATAAACTGATTACTCTGGTCGAACACCCCTTTGAGCATAGCGCGGTGACGCATTAGTGCCGACTCACTACGACGCAGCTGACGCACATTGGCCCAAAGCATAACAATGATGCTACCCAACACCAGCACGGACAGAGACACCGCTTGTACGGTTATTTTGTGGGCCTGCCATAACGACCGCGGACGATTAGTGATCACCGCTGAACGTAGATCGCTAATATCCAAATCCCACCGTTTGACCAAAGGGTAATCAAACATGGTGACATTGGTGCTGTCGCGCTCAGCGGGCAGCTCACCCGCCAGCACTTTCAGTAGCAACTCACCTTGGTTCTTACCCTGCTCAACCCCATCAATCACCACACCGCCAATCACCCCGTGGCCGAGCATAAAACTCATCGCCCCGTACACGGGAACGGGCGCTTCACCCACAATGGTTTCGAGGTATTCTTGACGGGTCATGAAGCCGCCTTGGTTGTCGCGAAAGTAAGAAAGATAAAAGACGCCCTCACCCTCATGCATCGCTTGGATACGGTCATGCAGTGCCTGAAACGATAAGTCTGATAGGCGAACCACTTCGATACCCGACAAATCACTGTGCGCTAGCTGCGCTTGTACCACGTTCCAGTACTGACGACTTGAAAAGGTGTTATCCAGCAACAGGTAAACACGTTCTAAATCAGGATGGAGGCGTTTCATCAACGCCAAGTTGCGAGGTAAGTCGACCTCTTCTTTCACCCCAGTCACACGCGGTAGTAGCGGGTAATGTTGGCGGCCAAAGTTATTCAGCCCCGCGTACACCACGGGCGTGTCTCCTACGTAGTCGTGGAGCTCGTGCATCAACCATAGCGCGGCGTTGTCTGTGGTTAAGATGGCATCGAAACGCTGGCTGGCGAGTTTTTGGATATAGAGTTTTTTCAGCTGTTCGCGATAGGCTTGTGATTGGTAACGCTTACTTTCTAAGTAAGTATGCTGGAAGTCGATATCGTGCCCTTGCGTCGCCGTATTTAATCCTTCGACCAACGCTTGATTCCAAAAGAACCCGGGATGATAGGAGTGCACGACCAAGACTTGTTGTTGAGCTGCACTCACGGCGCAGGTACACATCAGTATTAACACGCCAAAAAGGTATTTGATCCCCACGCCCACTTCCTGTTGGTTTATTGGTATCTTCATAGACAACGCGATACCCTACATTAGATGCTCAATTGACTGTCAAGCAACTGAGACAGCGGAAAACATGGCTTAGCTACAACTACAAGACGACAACAATGAACGATTTACCCAAACTGGATGATCTCGATCGTCGTATTCTGTCCACACTCCTCGACGATGCGCGCGTGCCTTACGCGGAAATGGCCAAGCAGTTCCAAGTGAGTCCCGCGACAGTTCACGTGCGCGTGGAGAAAATGAAAGCAGCTGGCATTATCGAAGGTACCGAAATATTGGTGAACACCAAAAAGCTTGGCTACGACGTGTGCTGCTTTATTGGCATCAACCTCAAAGCCGCGCGGGACTATCACTCTGCGCTCGATAAGCTGAATCAGCTTGATGAGGTCGTTGAGGCTTACTACACCACCGGCGCCTATAACATCTTTGTGAAGCTGATGTGCCGCTCCATTGAAGAGTTACAGTTTGTGCTGATTGACAAGCTACAAGCCATCGATGAAGTCCAATCCACCGAAACGCTGATCTCACTACAGAACCCCATCAACCGCAACGTAATCCCCTAATTTTTGCGTGGTGATACGCTTTATCCCTGTATCTATCATGACGCAACCGCCACACAACCAAAAACGCCCTGACCAAATAGCCAGGGCGTGGTTAATCGCGCGGTCTTTTTTTATCCCACGGTCTCTTCAGGACGCGGCGGCAACGGCACACCTGCATCTTCAGCAAGCCACTCGGCAACTTGTTTAGCAAAGTAAGTCAAAATGCCGTCCGCACCCGCACGTTTAAAGCACAAGAGTGATTCCATCACTGTCTCGCGCTCTTTTAACCAGCCATTATCGATCGCCGCTTTGTGCATGGCGTACTCACCAGAGACTTGGTAAGCAAAGGTTGGCACTTTGAGTTCACTTTTCACCCGGCGCACCACATCCAAATACGGCATCCCTGGTTTAACCATGACGGTGTCCGCCCCTTCAGCAATATCCATCGCTACTTCATGCAGCGCTTCGTCACTGTTGGCCGGATCCATTTGGTAATTGGCTTTATTGCCCCCTTTCAGGTTCGCCGCAGAGCCTAACGCATCGCGGAACGGGCCATAATAGTTAGAGGCATACTTGGCAGAGTACGCCATGATTTGGGTATTGATGTGGCCATTTTTCTCTAGTGCGTCTCGAATACGACCGATGCGCCCATCCATCATGTCTGACGGCGCAACAATATCCACACCCGCCTCGGCGTGTGACAAAGCTTGTTTGATCAGCACTTCGGTGGTGGGTTCGTTCATCACATAGCCGTCGTCATCAATGATCCCGTCTTGGCCGTGGATGGTGTAAGGGTCCAACGCCACATCAGTGATCACACCCATTTGTGGCACGTGCTCTTTGAGCAAGCGCACCGCGCGTGGCACCAGCCCTTCGGGGTTAAAGGCTTCAGAGGCACAGGCGGTTTTAAATTCCTTCGGGATCACCGGGAATAGTGCAATCGCCGGCACACCTAGCTTGGCCAAGTAATCCGCTTCATACAACAGCAGGTCAATCGACATCCGCTCAATACCGGGCATCGACTCCACCGGCTCACGACGATTTTTGCCCATCAAAATGAAAACAGGGTAAATCAAATCGCTCGCGGACAATGAATGTTCCGCCACCATACGGCGGCTAAAGTCAGTTTTGCGTGTACGACGCAGGCGTCGAGCAGGAAAGGCGCCTTGAATGGATACGCTCACTGTATCCTCCTTTATGTTGCAGACCTGGGCTTTGGGGCAGATGACTGCCTCACTGGGTTGTTCACCCCGTCACTGAATCGAAAAACAGCGCAGGGTGTTTTTTGTTGTACAGTCAATAACATGTTCGACAGACTGTTGGCGAAGCCGTGCTACAGTTTGTGCGATATGGGGCAAATATTTAGGCTCATTACGGCTGCTTTTCGGCCGAGGGCGTATATCGCGGGGCTGCAAATACGGCGCGTCAGTTTCTATCATCAGCCTATCATCTGGGATCCAACTAACCTGCTGCTGTAAGGCTTGTCCACGGCGCTCATCACACACCCATCCGGTGACGCCGATGTATAACCCAGCGTCCAAGCACTCACGTAATGCGCGATCATCGCCAGTAAAGCAATGCAGCACCGCTGCGGGCAGTTTATCGAGCCAAGGGCGTAAAATCGCGAACCAGCGATCGTGCGCATCGCGACAGTGCATAAATACAGGCATCGACAGCTCAGCCGCCAGCGCAAGCTGCGCGTCAAAGACCGCTTCTTGTTGCGGCCGTGGCGAGAAGTCTCGATTAAAATCGAGCCCACACTCACCGATCGCCACCACCTCGGCGCGCTGTGCTAATTGCCGGATAACGGTTAAATCCGCGGGGTCGACAGACTTGGCATCATGCGGATGGACGCCAGCGGTGGCATAGGCAAACGCCGGATAATGGGTGGCGAGATCCGCAGCTGCTTGGCTTTCTTCCAGATTAGTACCTGTCAGCAGCATACCGGTGACGCCCGCTTGCTGCGCGCTCGCAACCACCGCGTTTCTGTCCTTATCAAACCGCGTGCTGGTCAAGTTCACGCCAATATCGATCATTCACTGGCCTCTTGTGATTCCGATGACGCACGTGGCACGTAAAAGCGCGATAGCAACACACCTAGCTCGAACAATAAACACATAGGAATCGCGAGCAAGGTTTGCGAAATCATATCCGGTGGCGTCAGCATCATACCGACTACGAACGCGGCGACGATAACGTATGGGCGTTTTTGACGCAGGCTTTGTGCACTGGTCGCGCCGGTCCAAACCAGCAAAATAATGGCGATGGGAATTTCAAACGCGATCCCAAACGCCAAAAACAGTGCCAAGATAAAATCGAGGTAACTAGCAATATCGGTCGCCACTTGCACCCCTTCGGGCGCTATCGAGGTGAAAAAACCAAACACCAATGGCAGCACCACCCAATAGGCAAACGCGACGCCCGCGTAGAAGAGCAACGAACTCGATACCAATAAAGGCAACACTAACCGCTGTTCATGCTTATACAAACCGGGGGCTACAAACGCCCAAATTTGGTACAAAATCACCGGTACCGCCACGAACACCGATATCACTAACGTCAGCTTTATCGGCGTGAAAAACGGTGATGCCACATCCGTGGCGATCATGCTCGCGCCTTCTGGCAGCTTATCAATCAGCGGCTGTGCCACCACGCTGTATATATCGTTAGCAAAATAAACCAAGCCAATAAAGACGACGAGAATCGCAATGATCGCTCGCAACAAGCGGTTGCGCAGCTCCATCAAATGGCTAATGAGCGGTTGGGTATCATTTACGGAGGACATAGTAACCTTGCTCGTTTATCGCTTATCGGTCGGCGACGGCTCTGAAGACGGTGCCTCAGGGCGCGGTGTCTCTGTCGACGATGCATAAGGGCGTTGGACATCCGCAGCATGCTGACGCAAGGTATCCACCGATTGCTGCAGCTCAGGGTCAAGGTCTTTCATGCCAGCCTGCTCGGCTTTGCGTAAGTTGTCTTGCAGCTCTTTAATTTTAAGCTCTTGCTCGAGCTCGTCTCGAACAGAGCCCGCCATACGCTTCGCTGCCCCCACCCAACGCGACACATTCCGTATCGCGACGGGCAGTCGCTCTGGGCCCAGAACCACTAAGCCAATCACGGCGATCAGCACCAGTTCCCAGAAACCTATATCAAACACGGTTATACCTGCTCTTTATCTTTACGTGCTTGCTCGTTTGTTGACGTCTCAGCCCCAGTATCATCAAGGGTCTTTTGCTGGAAGTCTGCGTCTTTGCCTTTTTGGCTATCTTCGTCGTCGTTCATGGCTTTCTTAAAGCCTTTCACCGCTGAGCCTAAATCGCCGCCCATGTTACGAAGCTTTTTCGTGCCAAATAGCAATACCACAATCACTGCGATAATCAGCAACTGCCAAATACTAATTCCACCCATACTGGTTCCCTTCCACGTGTTGGTTTACATCAATTGAGCGCAGCAGTGTAGCTGCTATTTATTACAGGTTTTATTACAAAGTCGCCAACCCCACAACCAAAAAATCACCGCGCCGCCGGCTGCGACCGAAGGTAAGACCTCTACCTGATTGGCAAACAGTATGGTTGCTGTCAGTAGCAAGGTGGCGCCAATACCGAGCATGTAAGTGGCGCGTGAATGACGTTGCCGTGTTTGCAAATAACTATGATAGTAAGCATCGAGCCGTTGGTTGATTTGTCGCCCTTGACGCAATCCGTCATACACCAGCTCTGGGATCTCGGGGAGCTTCTCAGCCCAAAATGGCGCTTTCTCTTTGACCGCCGCCCACACCGCTTGTGGCCCCACTTGCTGTTTCATCCACGACTCTAAAAACGGCTTGGCCGTGGTCCAGAGATCCAACTGCGGGTAGAGCTGACGCCCCAGTCCTTCGATGTAGAGCAAGGTTTTTTGTAACAGTACCAGCTGTGGCTGCACTTCCATATTAAAACGGCGCGCGGTGTTAAATAGGTTCAATAAAACATTACCGAACGAGATTTCGCACAGCGGTTTTTCGAAAATAGGCTCACATACGGTGCGGATGGCAAACTCAAAATCATCCACATTGGTGTCATGCGGCACCCAGCCAGAATCGACGTGCAACTCAGCGACTTTGCGATAATCACGGTTAAAGAACGCGATAAAATTTTCTGCTAAATAGCGTTTATCGTCACGATTTAAGGTGCCGACAATTCCGCAGTCCAGTCCAATCCACTGTGGGTCATGCGGGTGTTCGTAGGAGACAAACACGTTGCCCGGGTGCATGTCCGCATGGAAAAAGCTATCTCGGAATACTTGGGTAAAGAAGACCTCAACCCCGCGCTCGGCGAGCAATTTCATATCAGTGCCATTCGCTTCCAGCGCTTCGATATCCGACACTTGAATACCATAGATACGCTCAGACACCATCACGTCTTTGCGGCAGTAGTCACTAAATACTTCAGGCACATACAGTGCGGGGTCGTTTTCAAAGTTGCGGCGCAGCTGAATGGTGTTGGCCGCTTCGCGCATTAAGTCCAGCTCATCAAGCAGGGTTTTTTCATACTCGCGGATCACTTCGACCGGCTTTAACCGGCGAGCATCAGGCAGAAAACGCGCCACCAGCCGTGCCACGCGATACATCAAGCGCAAGTCAGCTTGAATCACCGGCAAGATATCAGGGCGAATCACCTTCAGTACCACTTCACGTCCGTTCGATTTTAAGGTGGCAGTGTGCACTTGCGCGATCGACGCGGAGGCGAGTGGGTTAGGATCAAAGTCGCTGAACCAGGTCTCCAGTGGCCCACCCAGCGAAGCTTCGATTTGCGCCTTGGCTTTGTGGCCATCAAACGGCGCGACTTTATCTTGTAGCTGAGCCAACTCGTTGGCGATATCGGCGGGAAAAAGATCACGGCGCGTCGACATCATCTGGCCAAGCTTCACCCACACCGGGCCCAAGCTTTGCAGCGCCAAACGCAGTCGCTCACCCACCGGCTTATCGGGGTGCTGGTTTTTCAACCAAAATAAAGACTGGCGCCCTAGGTGCGCTAAGCGGGTGATCGGCTGCTTAGGCAACAAGGCGTCCAACCCATAAAGCAGCAGGGCGCGAATAATAAAATATAAACGACGAATTTCACTGAGCGTCATTAGGACTCCATCCGTTCAGCCAACTGCTTAAAACGCGCCTCAAGCCTGGCAACATCACTGCGGATCTCATCGACTTGATCCGAAAAGTAAGCCACTTCCAATGGTCCCGGCGCCACGCGCCATTCTTCGGTTAATACCTCGCCAAGGTAGCGCTGCTGACGCGAGGCAAGTTGGTTCGCTTGCTGCCAGCGCTTTTGGGCGTGACTCACCACAGTATGTGCCATCACATCCCCCATATAGGGCGAGAGCCACTCGGCAATATCAAACTGCAACCCGCTGAGCAGTTGCGAGAATTGCTGGGCGACATCGATATCGCCATCAAGCGTCAGCTGATCGGCTTTGATCAGCGCGGTAATATTGGCTTTTTGTTGCAGTTTAGGCAGCGCGGCAAGCGAGAGAGAGAGTGCACAGTCAGGCTGTGCTTCGTAGTGGCTGAGCACATCCACACGTTGGCTGAACGCGAAGACAAATTGCTTATTCCACTCTTGCAAAGAAACGCGAATCGTACGGCCTTTGAGGCGCGCCAAACGGCGCTGGCTATCAGCATCGCGTGTGATCACGCCATTTAATGCTGTCTCCAAGGCGGCACACACGAGAGAATCAAAGGCCATACTGGCTCCTTAGAATTTAAATCCGCGGTGCAGGGCGACAATGCCACCGGTCAGGTTGTGGTAGCTGGTTTGTTCAAACCCGGCTTGTTCCATCATTCCTTTTAATGTTTCTTGATCAGGGTGCATGCGAATCGACTCGGCCAAGTAACGGTAGCTATCTGGATCGTTGACAATAAGCTGGCCCATTTTCGGCAAGACGTGGAATGAGTAGGCGTCATACACTTTGGAAAGCGGTGCGACGACTGGTTTAGAGAATTCCAAGACCAACAGACGTCCCCCCGGTTTGAGCACACGGAACATCGAACGCAAGGCCGCATCTTTGTCGGTGACGTTACGCAGGCCGAACGCGATGGTGATGCAGTCAAAGTGATCATCGGGAAATGGCAACGCTTCTGCGTTCGCTTGTACGTAACTGACATTGCCCACAATGCCTTTATCACGCAGTTTGTCTCGGCCCACTTTCAGCATGGAGTTATTGATATCGGCGAGTACCACCTCTCCGCTCTCACCGACCAGACGCGAGAATTTGGCGGTCAAATCGCCCGTTCCACCGGCTAAGTCGAGGACTTTCTGCCCTGCGCGCACGCCACTGCAGTCAATGGTAAAACGCTTCCATATCCGATGGATGCCCATCGACATGACGTCGTTCATCAGATCATATTTTGCGGCCACCGAGTGAAATACATTGGCTACCATGCTTTCTTTTTCTTGGCGTTTGACTTGCTGAAAGCCAAAGTCGATGGTCTCTTGGTCCTGATGCGTTTGTTTATCTGTCATGTTAATCCCCTAACGTGTTGGCCCTAGTTTACTTTATCGCCCATCCGGACTCCAAGCGCGGGACCAAGTTTCTTCTATTTGTTCACAGACGAAATGTCAGACACCGGATCGTCTTCATCTGCGCCTTGGGGAGAAAAAGAGGTTAATGCCGCATTCGCAAGCGCTGGACTGATATCGCGCTTTACCTCGACGCCAAGGGCTTTAAAGCCTTCGGCTTGGCGAAGAATATTGCCTCGACCTTGGCTGAGCTTATTCATCGCGCCATGATAACTGTCGTTCGCTTTACCCAATGCGCTCCCCAACCCTTCCATATCGCTGACAAATAAACGCACCTTGTCGTAGAGCTTACTGGCTTTCTCTGCAATTTGTTTGGCGTTCTGATTTTGATATTCGTAGCGCCAAAGGTTATTGATGGTACGCAACGCCACCAGCAAGGTGGTGGGGCTGACTAACATAATATTGTTATCCATCGCCTCACGAATCAGACTAGGATCGGCTTCAATGGCAATTTGGAACGCAGGCTCCACAGGGATAAACATCAACACATAATCCAGCGTCTTCACGCCATGCAGTTGGTGATAGTCTTTGCGTCCAAGGCCACGGATGTGGGCGCGGATCGCTTGCACGTGCTCTTTCAACGCCGCATCTTGCTCGACAATGGACTCAGCATTGTAATAACGCTCGTAGGCCACCAATGCCATCTTGGCATCGATCACCACATCTTTGTCTTGCGGTAATTTGACAATCACGTCCGGTTGATAGCGTTTGCCTTGCTCATTCTCAAGGTTCACTTGAGTATGGTATTCGTGTCCTTCACGCAAACCGGATTCTTCTAACACACGCGCCAATACCACTTCGCCCCAGTTGCCTTGCTGTTTGTTATCCCCTTTAAGGGCTTGGGTCAGGTTATGGGCTTCACGGGTCATATCTGCGTTTAATTGCTGCAGATTTTTGATTTCATGAATCAGGGTATGACGCTCTTTGGCGTGTTCGCCAAAACTGTCAGTCACTTGCTTTTTAAACCCTTCCAGTTGCGATTTCAGCGGCCCGAGTAAAGTCTCGAGACTCATTTTGTTTTGCTCATCGACGGAGTGGACTTTTTGTTCAAACACTTGATTGGCAAGCTGCTCAAATTGGGCGCGTAAGCGTTCTTCTGCATTTTCGAGCAACGCTTGTTTTTCTTGTGCAGCGTGTAATTGTTGTTCTGCGCTCGCTTTCACTTCACGAAGTGAAGCCAGTAATTCGGCCTTTTCATCCCGCAAGCTATCAAGTTTTTGCTCCAAACTTTGGTTATGTTGACGCAGCTGCTCCAGCTGTCGCAATTTTTCGGCTGCCGACGTGAGCTTACCGTAATAGTGGCGTAGCTCTTGGCTTAAACGATCACGCTCAACATCCAAGTTATCTAGCTCTTGCTGTTGATGTTCCTGTTGTTGTTGCCAGTGTTCGCGTTGCGCCTCAAAGGCTATTTGCTGCTGATCTTGCTGCGCCTGATACCAATGTTGGTATTGCGCGAGCACGCGTCGATGCACCGCATAACCGAGCACACAGGTACCGCCCGCCCCGAGTAAAAACGCAATAAAATGCAATGAGGTTAACGACAAGCCATCCAGCATAGCGAGGTCTCTATTTTACAGTCAGTTATGTCAGCAAAGGCTAATCGCACACTGGATAAATGTCCAGTCTATCTCAGAGACACGGGATCCCGTAGACTGCCTAAAAACACTGGCATAATCGCAAGGACGCAGCATGCATGATGAGCGCAAGGCGCTGATATTCGCCCTATCAGCCGTCTTACTTTGGTCGACCGTCGCCACCGCATTTAAGATAACGCTACGCTATATGTCGCCCATACAGATGCTGGCCGCCGCCAGTGTCGTCTCTGTGGTGATCCTACTCGTCATTGCCGCGCTCCAAGGCAAATTGGGCGCCATCTGGCCAACCTTTCGCGCGCGACCGGGTTACTACCTCGTATTGGGACTCGTCAATCCACTGATTTATTACTTAGTCCTATTTAAAGCGTACGATCTATTACCTGCCTCATTAGCGCAGCCTTTAAATTACAGCTGGGCCATTACCTTAACGTTGATGGCAGCGCTTTTCTTAGGGCAGACGATTCGTCGTCAAGATTGGATTGCTGCGGCATTGGGGTATTTCGGCGTGGTGATTATTGCCACCAAGGGACAGTTATTTTCGCTGCAATTTGATAGCCCATTAGGGATTGGGTTGGCATTATTATCGACACTACTATGGGCAGGGTACTGGATATTAAATACTAAAAACGCTGCCGATCCTGTAGTCGGGATATTATTAAGCTTTGTCCTTTCGCTACCCATTTCTCTTACTTTGGCGGGGCTAACCGCATCGTGGCAAGGCATTCCATGGCAAGGGTGGCTCGCGGTGAGTTACGTCGGTCTTTTCGAAATGGGCGTGACATTTATGCTGTGGCTTAGCGCAATGAAATATACTCAGAATACCTCTCGGATCAGTAATCTGATATTTATATCACCGTTTATTTCGCTGCTATTACTCGCCACCATTATTGGTGAGACCATTCATCTAAGCACGTTAATTGGTTTGATGTGTATTGTGGTGGGATTATTAATTCAACAGCGCACAGGCAAGCGTGGCAAACCGTCCGCTGCCAGTGCGTCGTCATAGTCATTCATGTAAAGCTCAGTGGCGTCACCTTATGGGCGCCACAATCACACAGTGTGAACTAAGGGTTAGCCAACTTTACGCTGTGTCATGTACTGATAGAGCTCGTCAGCAGAGAGTCCATCTTGCAGTAAGCCTTGAGTGATTTCTTCAATGCGCTCAGAACGGCGCTCTTCAATCACAGAATTAAATTGGTAAACCAGTTCACGCAAGTATTTCAGTGGCACTTGACGTGCAGCACTGCGTACACGCTCTTCACTTTGGCTACCTAATTCTTGCAGTAATTTGCCAAACATGATTTTTTCTGGCGACTCCTCAAGTTGTTCGAGGACGCGCGCCATTTCGATTGTCGATAATGACATAGTGTGTAACTGACCTTTGAGATAAAAACGAAAAGGAATGAGCGTTAATTCGATTTGCTTAGTAAATATACTCCGAACCACGCACTTTTAGCAAAATAAAAAAACGCTGGCCGGAGCCAGCGAAAAGGGATGATGGGTTGTCGAGACCCCTGCGTTTTGCACGTCTTATTATACTTTGCCAACTGAGACGTTGTTTTTATTGATTTTCTTACCGTTTTACTGTTGCTGCATGCCATTGCTTCCCAACTGGGGACCATAAAATCACGAGACCGGGCAACAAGAGCCACATATGCACTGTCATCAGATCGCTGGCCGATAACCCCAAGCGCTGGGTTAAGCTGACCAAAAGCCCTGCGCCACTCATTTGGAACAATCCCAGCAAGGCTGCCGCTGTGCCAGCACGGTCAGAAAACGGGGCTAAAGCGGCGCCGGCTGACGCGCCTAACACCCAAGCAAAGCCAAATGATGAGGTAAAAATCGGCAACATAAAGGCCCAAGGCGTCGCAATAGAGCTTAATGCCAGCATCAGCCCACCCGAGCCTACCAGCATCATCAAGCCAATATTGAGCGCACGACGGCTACCAAATTTTTCCATATAGCGCGGCGCTAACATCGCCGCGGCAATGTTTAGTGCCGCGTTAGCACCAAACCAAAAAGTGAAGCTGTTCATGGAAATACCGTATCTATCCATCAGCAATACAGGCGCGGAGGTGACATACGCTAAGATCACCGCCATGGCCAGCATGCAAAGGATGATGTGGTAGGTAAATGTTGGTACGCGTAGCACTTGCCAATAACGGCGTACGCTAAATAGTCGACCCGAGGTGTCTGTGTGCGCAGGGCGTGTCTCGGGCAAAAAGACCATAACTAATACCAACCCTAATACCGCATAACCGAGCATAAAGGTGAAGTTAGCGCGCCAGTCAAAGACTTGGGTAAGCCAGCTCCCCAGTAGCGGGGCCAAGGCAGGTACAAAACAAATCGCGCCATTAAGGTAGCTAATCATATGGCCGCTGCGCTCTGCACCGAATCGGTCACGTACCGCTGCAAATGCACACACGGAAGTCGCGCACGCGCCAAAACCTTGCAGCAAACGCGCCACCAGCATCATATCCATCGAGGTGGCGAGCCACGCCATCAAAGAGCTCAGTCCATAGAGCAGTATGCCAATGACGGCTACAGGTTTGCGACCAAAGCGATCAGCCAACGGCCCAGCGAACAGCTGACCTAAGCCTAAGCTAAACATAAACCAAGTGATGGTGTCCTGTACCAACGTCGGGTTAACGTTAAAGTCCCCCGCCATATGCGGCAACGCCGGTAAATAAATATCAATCGCCATCGGGCTAAACAGCACCAGTAACACCATTAAGGCGACCAGTAAGCGATTCGATGTCGGTGAATCAGTGTGTGACATTGGTTACTCCTCTATACAGGCACGCAGTATAGTGGCTTCAGGATATGAACCATAATGGTTTATAGTAAAAGCAGTTATTCCTAAGGAGAATACCTTTAATGGATTTGGACCAGCTGCAGCGTACCGACCTTAACTTATTGGTGTGCTTACATGTATTGTTGGAAGAGTGTAATGTCACGGGGGCGGCAAAACGCCTGCACTTAAGCCAATCGGCAGTGAGTAAAAACTTAGCCCGATTAAGATCGCAATTTAACGACCCGCTTTTTACTCGAGCAGCCCACGGGCTCAAACCCACCGTTCGGGCGCAAGCCTTACAGGCAAAATTACGGGCTTTACTCAATGATGTTGCGGCGATGACCGAGCCGGACCACTTTCAGCCACACTTAAGTGACCGCTGTTTTCGCTTTGCCCTCGTCGAGAGCGCCTACCCATTGCTACTGCCACAGTTTATTGGCGATATGCTGGAAGCGGCTCCAGCTATCACTCTTAATACCGCCGCTTGGGATCAAACCACCTTTGATGGCCTCGCCCGCGGCAATATCGATTTTGGTATTACCGGTAAAGATTTAAATCCCGCCGATGCCATGTTGACCATGATGCCGCCCAAAGGCGTACGCTACCAAGAGCTTTGCCAAGATCACCAGTGTGTGTTGATGCGCGCCGATCACCCGGCGCTCAAGGGCCCATGGGATGAAGCGCGTTACCTTGGACTGCGACATGTACAGGTGAAGTGTGATGGGAATGACCGCTGGCTGTTGGACTATAAACTGGCAGAGCGTAATATTGAGCGTGACATTGCCATGTACGTGCCAGATTTCAACAGTGCGGCGAGCCTGTGTACCTATACCGACCTGGTGTTTACTTCACCAAGCCAGTTTGCGCATTATATTGCCGCGTCGCTCAATTTGGTGGTAAGGCCGTTACCGACGCCAATACCGCCGATGGCGTACACCTTGTTTTGGCATCAAAATCAAGAAAATGACCCGGGGCACCAATGGCTGAAAGCCTTGATTATTTCACGCTGTCAGCAATTTAGCTCAGCAAAATTGCAGCCTATCGCCAATCGCGCTAGGGTCTAACCCACTGGTTTTTTACGCGTGGCCGAACATGGCAAGTTCACCCCATACAAAGAAGGAAGAATAATGGACGCGACCCTTACCAAGCGTATTGAACAGCTAAGACACTGGCTGGCTCAACACGATTATGACGCCCTACTCATCCCCCATGAAGACGAATATCTCGGTGAGTATGTGCCTGAGCACAACGAACGCCTCCACTGGGCGACCGGCTTTACCGGCTCAGCAGGCGCCGCGGTGATCACCCGCGACAAGGCAGCGATTTTTGTTGATGGCCGCTATGTGGTTCAAGTCCGTAAGCAAGTCCCCGCCGGCCTGTTTGACTACTGCCACCTGATTGATGAGCCACCGGTGCAATGGGCCCAGCAACAATTGCCAAAGGGTGCCAAGCTGGCTATCGACGCTCGCATGCATAGCGCTGCTTGGTACAAACGTACCCAACGCGCGTTGGATGGGGCTTTGACATTGGTGAGTGTTGAGCAAAACCCGATTGAAAGCTTGTGGGACGATCGTCCCGCCCCGCTTAATAGCCCTGCCATTTTACTGGGTGAAGAGAAAACCGGCCGCGCCAGCTTAGATAAACGTCAAACCATTGGCCAGCAGTTAGCCGATCAGAATCTTGATGCCGCGGTACTCACTCAACCAGATGCCGTCTGTTGGCTGCTCAATATCCGTGGTCGCGATATCCCACGTTTGCCCGTGGTACTGACCCAAGCGATTATCAAGCAATCCGGTGACGTCACCGTGTTTATCGACCCTGACCGTCTCCCCGAAGGCTTTGATGCACACGTGGGCCAAGGCGTGAGTGTCGCGCACCCTGATAGCCTGGTTGATGCCCTGCAAGCGCTGAGCGGTCAACGTGTATTGGTCGACCCAAACGGTGCCAATGCGTGGACACTGGACACGCTCCAACAAGCGCAAGTCACCGTGGTGGAAGCGCAAGACCCATGTGCGCTTGAAAAAGCGACCAAGAACCCGCAAGAAATCGCCGGTATGCGTGCCTGTCACGTGCGCGATGGTGTTGCCGTGACCCGCTTCTTGGCGTGGTTTGACCGTCAAGTCGACGCCGGTGAACGCCCTGATGAAGCCGTGCTCGCAGACACCCTGTATCAATTCCGCCAACAAGACGATCAACTGGTCGACTTAAGCTTTGATACCATTTCCGCCGCCGGTGGCAATGCGGCCATGTGTCACTATAACCACAACAATCAGCCCAAACCGAGCGTGATTGAGAGCAACAACGTCTACTTGGTCGACTCAGGCGGTCAATACTTTGACGGCACCACCGACATCACCCGTACCGTGCCAGTGGGCGAGTGCAGCGCTGAGATCAAAAAGGCCTTCACGCTGGTGCTTAAAGGGCATATTGCGCTGGCCACCGCGCTGTTCCCGAAAGGCACCTCAGGCAGCCAGCTTGATGCCTTAGCACGCCAGTATTTGTGGCAACACGGCTATGATTTTGACCATGGCACCGGTCATGGTGTCGGGCATTTCTTGGACGTGCACGAAGGTCCGCAGCGCATTTCCAAAGCGCCCAATAGTGTCGCGCTATTGCCGGGCATGGTGGTGTCAAATGAGCCGGGCTACTATCGCGCCGACGCGTTTGGGATCCGGATTGAAAACCTCGAGTTGATTGAAGAAAAGCCCACCGAGGGCGACATGACGATGCTCGGGTTTGCCTCACTCACGCGTGTACCGATCGATCGTCGTTTGGTCGATGTGAGCTTACTCAGCGAGGCGGAAATCCAGTGGTGGAATCGCTATCATCAAACCGTGTGGGATGAAATCAGCCCGCACCTCGATGATCAAGACCAAGCTTGGTTAAAACAAGCGACCGCGCCACTAAGCCGTTAAGTCGCGTCTTCACCGAGTATGAAAAACAAAAAGCGTCCGATTGGACGCTTCAGACTGCTGACAAAGGTCTAGCTTTCGAGCTAGACCTTTGATCTAATAGGAGTGTTGCAATAGGGATGCTCCGGTATGCTTCAAGAACCTTCTCCACACCAATATGAACTTGAAATGGTGACGATGGAACAACTTGTTCCCAAAGACCATCTTGTTCGTAAAATCGACCGCGCCATCGACTTCGAGTTTATTCGAGATGAAGTCGCTCACCTTTATTGCAAAGATAATGGCCGTCCACCCGTTGACCCCGTTCGCTTATTTAAAATCATCCTGCTTGGCTATCTCTTCGGCATCAAAAGCGAGCGCCAGCTTGTTAAAGAAATTGAAGTCAACGTTGCTTATCGTTGGTTCTTGCGTATGTCGCTGACAGAGAAGGTCATCCATGCGTCCACGCTCAGCCAAAATCGA
>NZ_MEBP01000073.1:0-34037 GCF_001722075.1 Salinivibrio sp. SS2
CACCCTACTCGATGATCGTGTAAAGACAGATCCCATCAACACATTCCGCACCTTGTTCTGATCCAGCCTCTTCTGTTTGATACTGTAAGCTTAGTCTGGCGACTCTTGACGTCGCGCCCCCTACAGTTGCCCCATACTGGAGTGTGATGATGATTAATTACTTACCACTCGATGCCATCACGCCAAACGACTTTATCCCTATCTTCAATAAATCCAGCATTCGGCAGCATCTTATCGAACATGCCCCTTTTGATGCACAGAGCATCAAAACATGGGTGAGAGAGAAGAGACACATTGATACTCAAGACGGATGTTTGGTTAGGGCGGTGAGTGTCAACAACTGCCTCGTAGGATGGTGTGGTATTCAGCGTGCTGAATGTGGTTTTGAATTGGCGATCGTGTTGGATACCTCGCACTGGGGACTTGGGCGGTATGTATTTAAGTTTCTACTCTCGCGCGCTGAACAACTTGGTCATCAAGTCGTTTATCTTCATTTGCTGCACACCCGTCGAGAATCCACATTTTTAACGCAACGTGCTCTACGAGTATTTAAAACACATATGCTGGGTGAATGCTTTACCACTTACGAGATAAAAGTAGGGGACTAGCGGTGTGTGACGCGAGCGTCTGGTTGTTTGACGCAAGCAGAGCGTTAGTCCTATAAGTTATTCTATTTACAAGATTTATTTTCTTTCACGACCTTGTTTTTCCGCTTTGCTTTCCATAGAAAAGGTCTCGGAGTGTCAGATGTAGCTGAGGTTACTATTCGCTATTGTCTGCAGTGTGTGGGTCGCCGCGACTATAGCGATGTCAATTGATTCAATTAGTTACATGATTCAGTGGTGTCATGAATTGATCATGGCATCGTCATACGACGTTATAGTACTTGTCATGTTGAGGCACTATCTTTTTGATTCTACTAGGCTGTTGGCCTAGTTACATCTCAAGGAGTAAGTTATGACGGCCTGTCGCTGCTTCATGGTTCTAATAAGTGCGATATTGATGAATACAATGGTGAAGGCTAATCCTAATGTCACATCTCGAGAATATAAGGTGATGCTGGATGCCAATCAATTTATCTACCGGAGCGAAGCTTTATCTGTCGAGAGATTGTTGGCAATGGCAGAGACGCAAATCGAGTCGGCAATTTCGCGTGATGTTTCTGGTAGTGCCTACTTAGCCAAGCAGCGCAGCGTGCGCTTTTTTGACGTCCAGGGCGCCTGTCAGCTCCGTAAATCAGGCTATTCTCTTCGCGAGCGTATAGAAAACGGTTTCTCGGACGTTACTCTCAAGTTCCGCAGTCGGGACCGCTACATTGCAGGTTTTGAGGACGTGTTGTCTTCTACCTCTGGTGCCGAAACCAAGCTGGAATCTGATATAGGGTCTACTGCAACTGAGCCTGTTAAAGTTGTATACAGTCACTCTACCAAAGCCCCCAACTCAAGAAAAATCAACAAAATAAAAGATGTAAATCATCATTTTCCTGGTTTTGAGAGTCACTATGGGCTGCCTGATGAGGAAGTCCTTTCGCTGGTGAGTAACCTAGTGATTCATGAGCATGTTTATCGAGGAATGGAAATCGATTTAGGTCAGCATGATGCCGAGATCAGTGTAACGCTCTGGTATCAGGAAGAGCCATTGGATTTCCAATCACCGTTAGTGGCCGAGCTGTCATTCCGTTACAAGGATGGATCTGCTGATTACACTCGGAAGGTGGTTAACCGAGCGATCAAGTCCTTTGATGTGCTCAAATCCTTGTCCCCATGGGTTTCTCCAGATTCTCAGAGTAAGACGGCTTTCGTATATGGTTTTGACTCGGCATTTTGCCAGTGAGGCATAGCTTAAGGGATAGGATGCTGTGCTGTGATCTTTATGAGGTAAAAAGGAAATAGACAATGAAGTTGATAAATAAATATAAACTGTTCTTGGTGCCTCTCATAGCATCTTTCGTGCTCGCTGGTTGTAACTACAGCAACAATGATACAAGAAAAAACAGCGCAACCGTGTTTGACAGTTACCCGAAGGAGGGGGTGTTTCTACCTTACAATGTGTTGAGGACTGATCTCATTGACGCTAAGTCTCAGCAGGCTTTTGAGATTCGTAATGGTGGCTTCGGTTCGGCAATGACAGCACATCCTTCGGATGTAAACCGCTTTTATGCTCTCACTGATCGAGGTCCTAATGCTAAATTTAAAGGCAGCCTCGGTAAAGGAAAAATATTCCCAACACCGGACTATACCCCACGTATTGGATTATTTGAGGTAAAGTCGAACGGTCGGATTGAGCAAGTCGATACGATTCTACTCAAACGTCCTGATGGGTCCCTGATCACTGGGCTGCCCAATAGCTCTGACTTGGGCGGAACCGGTGAAACGCCGTACCACGCAGATGGCCGACCGATTCTTAAAAATGACAGCCAGCCTTATGATGAAATGACTAATCCGTTTTTGCTTGATGATTATGGTCTAGATGGAGAGGGGCTAGTAGCTCTATCGGACGGTACTTTCTGGGTCAGCGATGAGTATGGTCCACATATTGTCCATTTTGATGCTGAAGGCAGGGAAATCGGCCGAATAAATGCGTTTGCCAACGATGAGCGGGTTGATTTGACCTTGCCTGCTGAATTCGGCAATCGGCGCGCCAATAGAGGCATGGAGGGGCTGGCTATTACGCCGGATGAGAAAACCCTTGTAGGGATTATGCAATCAACGATGTACCATCCCGATAGCGCGGTGAAGGATCTAGACATTACTCGCATCGTGACCGTTAATCTTGAGTCCGGTAACATCGGGCAGTACCTCTACCGTCAGGAGAAACCACAAAACTCGAACTCCGAAATTGTTGCGCTGAGCGACACACAATTTCTGGTGATCGAACGTGATGGAAGCTTTCTCTACGGTGGCCCTAACGGTGAACAAGCTGCCGATCCAGATGCACAAAAGCATATCTATCGCATTGATCTTACCCCCGGAACCAACCTTGAAACTCTCACAAGTAGCGGTGATGTTAAACAGGATATGGAACTTGGTCTTACATTATCGGGAAAGACACTTGAGGAGGTTGTTCTCGAACAGGGTTGGAGTGCTTTAGCCGAAGCTGGGATCACGCCTGTCAGCAAATCCCTAGTCGTAGATATGGTTGCCAAAGTAGGGTATCCGCACGATAAGATGGAAGGGCTATGGGTGATTGATGATCGTCATCTCGGTGTATTGAATGACGACGACTTTGCCACCTGGGCCACGAGCGGCAAATTGGAACAGAAAATGCTAGATACCAACACTGTGGATGGCAATAGATTATATATCGTCGATGTAGACCTCCGCACTGAGTGACACTCATATGTTTTTGTCGCCCGAAAGCCGGGCGACGTCCATCCGACCGAATCCAACTGAGCCTGTAAGATTGATGGTATAAGTCACTCCTAGAACAGTGGGATGTTCGTAGCGATTTAGGGTGGTGATGAGTAAGAAAAGATCTATTTAGCCACTTTTATTGGTGAGGTACTAAACGAGCATTTCACTGGCAACTATTTCCCCCTTGTTCTTTACTTTGTTTTCTGCGGATTGCGAATACAAAGAGGAACGTCCATGAAAATATTACTCTGCCTTTTAGGTTTTTTCTCTAGCTTTGGTGTGTTGGCCGATGCGCAACCCAGCGTTGTAAATGGGCAAGTAACGGACATCGCAGAAGACCACATGATGGTTGAGACGGGCAATGATATTTATAAGATTATGGCTGACCCTGACATGCTTGATGAGCTTGAACCTGGCATGAACGTTGAGGTCACTGGTGAGCATCACATGCAGGCCAGAGAGGTACGTATTGATCATAAAAACCGTAAAAACCCATTGGGGGAATAACCTTGCCTGAAAAATTGGGCGGTGGCGTGCTAGAATTCACCTTAATACGCAAATATATGAATATTCGCGTTTTTGTTTGAGCATTATGAACACGGAACTGTCATGTCTGAATTTGCACGAATGCCGTTGCCTTTGCCGCCTGATTTTGATCGCGACAACGACCAGTTACTACTTCACTCTTGTTGTGCCCCTTGTTCGGGAGAGGTGATGGAAGCCATTGAAGCGAGTGGGATCCGTTACAGCATCTTTTTTTATAATCCCAACATACATCCAGCTAAAGAATACGAAATTCGCAAGCAGGAGAATATTCGCTTTGCAGAAGATCATGACGTGCCGTTTATCGATATGGATTACGACACCGATAACTGGTACGCCAGAGCAAAGGGGATGGAGTTTGAGCCCGAGCGCGGAATACGATGTACCATGTGCTTTGATATGCGGTTCGAGCGTACAGCGCTATATGCCGCCGAACATGGTTTCCGGTTTATCAGTAGTTCACTGGGTATCTCGCGCTGGAAGAACATGCAGCAGATTAATGATTGTGGCCATCGCGCAGCGGCTCCCTATCCAGATGTCCAATACTGGGATTACAACTGGCGCAAACAAGGCGGTAGCCAGCGCATGATAGAAATCAGCAAGCGCGAGCGTTTTTACCAGCAGGAATACTGTGGGTGTATTTATTCGCTGCGGGATACGAATAAACATCGCCTAGCGCAAGGACGCGAGCGAATTAAGCTCGGCGTGCAATACTACGGCGACGATTAAAACTAAACTGCTAACAATAGCGAAAAGCGCCGTTTGGGCGCTTTTCATCATTGATGAAGAACATCCACCGTATTGCAATATGTGCGCAAATTAACAGCTTGGTGATACTTTTCCTTACAGGTTAGGTAGAACCCCCTAACATGTTAATAGATTGTACTATGCGATAAAGGCCCCGTGACCGAACTGATTTCCCATCCCGAATGGCTACTGCTTGTGCTCGCTCCCGTGTTTTTCTTATGCATGCTGGGGGAGTACTGGGTGGCGCTGCGCCACGGAAAACTGGGCGATAATGCCCGTTATTACGTGCCAGAAGTGCTTTGCAATTTTACCTTGGCGGGGCTGCATCAAGCTGCAGATTTACTGACCGGGCTGCTGATTGCCAAGGTGTATTTGTGGTGGTTTGGCTGGCGGCTGTTTGATATTGAGATGTCGGTAAGCCTGTTTTTATTACTGATGGTCGCGCAGGATTTTTGTTATTACTGGTTTCACCGCGCTAGCCATCGTGTGCGCTGGATGTGGGCGGCGCATGTGGTGCATCATAGCTCTGAGCGGATGAACTTTAGCACCGCGTTTCGCCAAAGCTTAATGTACCCGCTGGCAGGGATGTGGCTGTTTTGGCTGCCGCTGGTGGTGATCGGATTTCCGCCGCAATGGGTGGTGTTTGTTGTACTGCTGAATTTAGGGTTACAGTTTTTTGTTCACACTCAATGGATAAAGACACTGGGGCCTGTGGAGTGGATTTTTAATACCCCGTCTCATCATCGCGTTCACCATGGCGTGAATCCTCAGTACATCGACAAAAACTACGCGGGCATTTTAATTATTTGGGACAAGTTATTTGGCACCTTCGAGCCGGAGTCTGAGCCGGTGCGCTATGGGATCCCCAAGCCAGTGAATAGTTTCAACCCTCTGGTGGTAACTTTTGCAGAATGGCAACAAATGTGGCGAGACGCCACGCAGCCCGGTCTGAGTTTTCGGCAACGATGGCAGTGCTTGTTTGCACCACCAGAACAAGCACAAGGTCACACGACAGACGTGGAAGCATCACGTGAGAGGTAGCGGTTTTCCATCGTGTGGACAAGCTAACATATTCTAAGAAAATAACCCTTTATTCTCATGGGGTTATTTTTAGAACTCAGCTTGTCAGGAGCCCCGCATGACCGACGCTATGCATGCCATTGTTACCCATCCGCACTTAACCCCTTCGCAGAAAACGTTAGCGCTCGCTGCGCAAGCCGATGCGGCTTTACCCTACGTACCTTGCAGCCGAGCGCTCGTGGCTGCGATGGAGCAGGGTGTGATCGGCGATATGTTTGAGGGTCACGCTCCCTTTAAGCCGCGTTATGTGTTGCCCGATTATGCCCGCTTTTTAAAACGTGGGTCGGAGTATTTGGCGTTAACGCCGGCAACCGATCTAGAGGACGCGCTGATGAAGCTCATGGTGCTTTACCATCATGTGCCTTCGGTGACCAATATCCCGGTGTTTTTGGGCTACCTCGATCAACTCTTGCTGCCATATTGCGATGATGTGAGTGATGAACATTTGTATCAAGCGCTGAAGCGGTTCTGGATCCAGCTTGACAGAACACTGCCAGACGCATTTATGCATGCCAACATTGGCCCAGATGATAATCGTGTTTGTCGCATGATTTTGCGCATCGACGCAGAACTGCAACAAGTCGCCCCAAACCTGACCTTGATGGTGGACCCGTCTCGTACCCCGCGCCCCCTAGTTCGGCAGGCGACAGATAACATCATTGCCTGTAGCAAGCCACATATTGCTAACTGGCCGGTGCACCAAGCCACATTTGGTGACGCAGAGGCTCACTCGCCCAATGTGGGGATTGTGAGTTGCTACAACGCGCTACCGATTGGAGGCGGCGCGAACACCTTGGTACGCCTTAACTTAAAAAAAGTCGCAGAAGAAGCAAATGATCTCTCGACATTGCTCTCGCACACCTTGCCGCATTACGGCGCATTGATGGTGGAGCTGATCGATGCACGCAGTCACTTCCTGCATCAAGAATCACACTTTTTTAATAGCTTTCTAGTGCAGGAAGGCTTGATTGATGAGAAAAAATTTGTACCCATGTTTGGCGTGTATGCGATGGCTGAAGCGGTCAATACCCTGATGGCACGCCAGGGCCTATGTGGCGAATATGGCCACGATGCAGCGGCGAATGAGATGGCACACGATATCACCAAAGCATTAAGTACGTTTGTAGCAGAGACTCCAGTGAAGCATGGCTGGCGTGGGCGAGCGTTGCTGCATGCGCAAGGTGGCTTATCCATTGACCAAGGGACCACTCCGGGGGTGCGTATTCGTTACGGCTATGAACCGGATCCTGTCACCCATTTGCAGGCGCTTGCGCCGTTACACCCTTACTTTGAAGCGGGTGTGAGCGAGATCCTGACATTGGATGACACCATTAAAGGCAATCCCGATGCATTAACCGATTTATGTTTAGGGGCGCTGCAATCCGGGCTGCGCGAATTCACGGCGAATACGGATGGGAATGATCTCGTGCGTATCACCGGCTATATGGTGAAAAAGTCCGAGATTGCCCAGTTCAAACAATCGGGCTCTCGGACCAATACCACGGTATTGGGCGCAGAAGCTTCTGAGATGACGACAGTGACAGCGCGGCAGCCGAGAGTCGTGAGTGCGGAATTTCTCGCTGGCGCGCGTTGGACGGACACTCATGAGTCATCCTAAGCAGGAGAAAACATCGGGTTCAGTGGCTCGGGTTGCAAGTGTGTTGCCCTATTCCTGTGTCGATGGTCCCGGTAATCGGATGGTATTTTTTCTGCAAGGTTGCCAATTTCGTTGCCCGGGGTGTCACAACCCTGAAACTATTGAGCGTGACAGTACAAGCGCATTCGATATGTCTTTGGCCGAGGCAGTGACGGCGATTTATCAACAACGGCACTTTATTCGTGGAATTACCGTCAGTGGCGGTGAGGCCAGTCTGCAATGGCGCTTTGTCCGCGCGCTTTTTCGCGCGGTCAAACAGCACTCTGAATTAGCGCCACCTTACATGCTTGATCGACACTAACGGCGGCGTGCCATGCCAGCGTTGGCAGGCGTTGTCACCCTATATGGACGGTGCCATGGTGGATATGAAAGCATGGGGAAATGACGCGCACCGGGCCCTGACCGGGCATTCGTCCCGCCGTTTGCGTGATAGCCTAAGTTGGCTGGCGAAGCAGGGAAAATTGCACGAAGTGCGGCTGTTACTGATCCCCGGGTATACCGACTGGCAAGCTAATCTGTCGCCACTTTGTGCCTATTTATATGATTTGCAGCAAATGCAGTTGGCGCAGGGAAATGTGTTTTCCGTGCGTTTAAATGGCTTTCACCGCGCAGGCGTGAAAGGCGATGCCAGTAATTGGCCAGAGGCAACACAAGCGCATCTCGATACCATAAAAATCGCCTTGCAAACGGCAGGACTGCAATCCGTGACCATGCCACCACCTGAGTTACTGCCTATCGAACAAAGTTCGCTCTCGGTGTGAACGCCGATTCAGCACTGGCTGAGAAAAAGACAGACGGCGGGATACCCACGAGTTTAGTCACCATTGCGGTGAATGCACTCTGTGACCCATAACCTAGCTCTTGAGCAATGTAACCAAAGTCATAATCTTGTGCGAACAGGGCGGCTGCGAAAGTGAGCAATGCCTGATTTCGCCATTGGTTAAAGGTCATGGTCAATTCGCGCTTAAATAAGCGTGTCATGGTGCTTTCACTGGCACCAACCTGTCGACAAAGCGCGCTAAGGGTGAGCGATTGGTTAGGCTGGGCAATAAATAATTCGCACAAATGTTTAAGCCGCTTTTCCTTGGGCATTGGCAATCCTAATGGCAGGGGGGCGGCGCTTTTTACTTCGTCAATTAACAAAGACCATAAAGCCTGTTCGCGCGGTGAGGGCTGTGGTCCTTGTGGTTCATGGATCAAGGTTTTCACGATGGCTTTGGCTAGGTCACTAACACGTAGACAATGACAGTCACGATCAGCATGTTTGATTGAGTAGCTTGGATGTATTGCCACGTTATAAATCTGCGCGCCTTTAAGCAGATAAGCTGCATGTGGAGTCCCGGGAGCTATCCAGACTGCATGTTGGGCGGGCACGACATAAGTGTGGTGGGTGGTTACGACTTTCACGATACCGCTATCCGTGAATGCTAGCTGAGCATAGGGGTGATGATGAAAAGGCGTATGGGTGCTATCTGTCGAGCGCTTAATCGCGACTGAAACAGATCTGTCGGATGAAGGTGCCTCAATAGCTGAGTTTGACGGCTTTTCTACATAGTACGCCATATTGTCGATATTCCATCATGCGGTAATAGCTTACAAATACGCCTTGTCGGGATCGAAGTAAAGAAGATCCCCTTGATAAGCAAGGAGTATGTGATGACGACAATTCAACAACCGTTTCACTCCCACCAAAAGTGGGTGATAGCAACTGTAATATTTGGTGCATTGCTACCACTGATTGATACGACAGCGATTAATCTTGCTGTTCCCGCGATGCAACAAGGTCTTCATAGCGACGTCACCAGCATTAAATGGGTGATTATTGGCTATTCACTGTTTGCAGTGATGACGGTGGCGTTGTGCGCTTGGCTCACGCGCAAAGTTGGCGCCACCCAGCTTTGGCTCGCCGGCCTTCTACTCTTTACGGCGAGTTCAGCGCTATGTGCAAACGCAGCCAGCCTAGACATCATACTGGTGGCTCGGGCACTACAGGGAGTCGGTGCGGGTATTTTAATGGTGGGAATGCAAACGCTACTGGTCAAGGCAGTAGGTCGAGAACAGCTAAAGCAAGCCATGACCATTGTCGCGATGTCCGCTGTTATAGCCCCCATGTTGGGACCGGTACTTGCTGGTTACTTACTGAGCGTGGGTGACTGGTCTTGGTTATTTTGGATCAATGTGCCGATAGGCGGCGTGGCGCTTGTTCTGTCGTTTTTTGTGCTTCCTCGTGAGCATGCTGACGAGGAAACGCGGTTAGATGTGTTGGGCGTGCTATTGGTTAGTGTAGGGATAGGTTCCGTGCTTTATCTTGCGGTGTGTTTAGACGATGTTTCGTCAAAAGGAGACGCGCAGCAGTGGAGCATACCCGTATTGGCAACAGTGTGCAGTCTCTTTGCATGGGGGTGGGCGAAACGTCATTTTGCCTCTTTAGGCGACAATGCACTGATACGTTTAGCCCCTTTAGGTATTCCCTCATGTCGGGCAAGCCTATCGCTACTTTTTCTCGCGAGTTTGGCCTTTTATGCAGGGTTGCTTGCTATTCCATTGGTATGTCATGAAAGCTGGCAACTCACTAATATGCAAACCGGTTTCATGCTCGGTATGCATGGTCTGGGGACGCTAATGTCGCGCCGTTATTTAGCAAGGTGGTGCGCGCGCTACTCGGTCAGCCGCATTGCTGCTATCGCGCTTTTTATCGGGATGGCAGCATCACTGGCGTTGGTTTTTGTTGGTGATAGCCGCATCGCACTAGCGATAACAATGCTTACCCGAGGCGCGGGACTCGGTCTATTGACCTTGCTGGCCATGTCACACACATTCAACGACACGCCGCAATCTATGGCCCCCGATGCGAGTGTGCTATCGCGCCTTGGAACACTGGCGGGTGCGACGATAGGGCCGATGATTATTATGCTGATATATCAATGGGCGCCAGATGACTATCAAGCCGTATGGACACTGTCTACGCTCGCCGTGATCTTACTTGGCGCGATAGGGCCAATATTACAATTGGCCCAGGGTGACGACGCTATGCGTTGAGTGTCTTAGTCGGCAGCGTGAGTCTACCGCCACCTTTCATGGTTTGTGGGGGGTGGGCTGGTGTTAAAGGTTATCAGGCAAGATGGATTAGGCATCCGGACACCTTGTCGCTACGGCGTGAATACTTTGGCGTAGAATCCCGATTTGAATAGCGATTGCTACGCCACCAACTGCCGTGGCGGCATAGACAAGCTGAGTCACCGAAAGGCCGTGGCCGAGCCACAGCCCACCCAAAAGGGTACCCACTGCACCACCAAGATAGTTTGACGAACTATTCAGTGCAACCACCGCAGCGCTGTGCTCCGGTTGGAGGCTAATCAGCGTGTGTTGTTGTGGCGCGAGCGACGACCAACCGGCCGCCCCCCACAAGAAGAATGGGACAAAGGCAATGATTGAGGACAGCGGCAAGCTACTCGGAATGCTCAAGATGGCCACGGACATGAGCGTTAGTATCCCGAGCAGGATGGCTCTTGGACGTTTTACCCAATCGATCACGTGTCCGATGGTGAAGCTGCCGATCATGCCGCCTAGCCCCCAAACCCATAAATAGGGCGTGAGGTTGGTTTGTTGTGTGATGCCCGTAATTATAGGTGCGAGATAAGCGTAGAGCCCCAAGCTAGCGACAGCAGTCAGGAAGGTGACAGCAATGGTGGCAGACACCGAGCGATTGGCGAGCAATGCGACACGCGCTTTCAGTGATGGCGGTGGTGCGACACAGATATGGGGCACCCCAAGCAACACGCCAATCAGCCCAATAAACGCGATACCGACTACAACGGTGAAGACGCCTTGCCAACCCAGCCAAGTGGCGAGAGCAAGGCCGGCAGGTACGCCGATGACAGTACCTGCACTCATGCCACCCAGTAACAGCCCTAGTGCGCGACCTTTCTTTTCTGCAGGCACCAAAGAGGCGGCACTCGCCGCCGCTAAAGGTGAGAAAATACCGGCGCCTATTCCGGCTAGTGCACGACTTGCCAGCAACATGGTTAAGTGCGTGCTGAATATCGTGACAAGGTTAGCGAAGATAAACACCAGCATCGATAGCACGAGCGCCTTTTTGGTTGGAAAGCCCGCCAACAATGTCGCCAAGATTGGCGCAGAAAGGGCATAGCACAAGGTAAAGGCCGTCACCATCTGTGCGGTTTGTGCTTCTGTGATCTGAAAGCTGGTCGAAATGTCCGGAATAATGCCCGCCACGACATAGGCATCCATACCGAACGCAAACATGGCAATGGGTAAAAATAAAATGTTTTTCATGGGCATCCTAGCGCGTGAGTCTGAGAAAAGTCGCGAATGTGTCGCCATTTAGCGTGCGGATAGCGAGGGGACAAAAGCGAGCAATGGTGTATGCGATAGGAATGTAACAAAATGTGACTGAAGGCTTCAATCATAACCCATTGAAATAAATTGTGATGGAGAGGAAACTATTTTTGACAATATAAACAAAGTATTACGCAGTAAGGTGAGAGGAGCCGACCACTAGATAAACCAGTGGCCGACTTGTTACTTAGAAGTGATAGCTAACCATCGCTTGAGCTGCCCACTGGTTCGCGCTATCGACGATTGGCGAATCAGCAATGTCGCTGCCTAAACGAGTGTATTGTGTGGTTTGGCTAATATCCCAGTTTTCACCCATCGGCACGACAAGTTTGTAGCCAACATTGTAAGCAAAGGCGTCATCACCTTTATAGGCGGCGCGTTGTGCCGTGGCTTCGCTGTCTTTCACACCAAAATAGTGGTCAACGTGGTCTTTGCTCAACCAATCAACTCCGGCATAAGGTACAAAGTCAACATTGCCGAAGTGGGTGAGGTGCATGTACTTCATGCCTGCATTGAAGCCATCGTATTCACCGGTGATGTCATGACCTACATAGGTAGACAATACGCCACCTTTGCCTGTGTTGATGTCCATATTGATACCGCCATCAATGGCCATCTCACGATCTTTCATGCCTTTAAGAATGCCTGCGTCTTTGCTTTTGTAACCAGGCGTGAAATGACCTATATAGGCATTGAGGTTTACAGTATCGTCATTGTTACCCAAGAAGCGGTAGTTAAGGCCATTGGCAAGGTCTGCGTTAAAGTTTTCGCCGTTGTAACCGAGGTTAAATTGCGGATACGTATTTTTGTCTTGATCTTTATAGAGATCGCTACCGGTACCTACGCCAACGCTGGCAACTGCTTGGCCTTCGTGTGAGTAAATGTTGCCGTTACGAATATAGGTATCGCCAGCATAGGCTGCGCTTGAAGCGATCGCTGCGATAATAATTGCTAGTCTTTTCATGATTACTTCCTTTAATGATGTTCACCACTGGGGTTGGCAGTAATGTAAGCGCCGTGGCGACCAGAAAGTATCCTCAGTTAGTCAGGAATTGTCTGACATCTGTCAGAGCAGGAATCAGTTGAATCGATTGGGCAATTGGTATACTTGTTACCTTTTAGTGATGATGTGACGAATCGAAATGGAAGAGAAACTGCACCTGTTTGTGGTCGAGGATGACCTCAAAATGCGCGCAATGTTAACGGAATACTTCGAAGCGCAAGATTACACCGTAACAGCATTGGCAGAAGGCACAGGCGCGGCAGAGAAAATATTGGCAGCGCAACCCGATTTGGTATTGCTGGATCTCATGCTGCCCGGCGACGATGGGCTGACAATTTGTCGACAGATCCGCAATGGTTACCACGGTAGAATTTTGATGTTAACTGCCAGTGATGACGATTTTGATCATGTGGCTGCGCTGGAAATTGGTGCCGATGACTTTGTCAGTAAACCGATTAAACCCCGCGTGCTTATGGCGCGTGTGCGTATGCTGTTGCGTCGCCAATCAGAGACGGTCATGCCGTCTATGCCGTCAGGGCTACTACAATATGGTGGCCTTGTGCTTAATCAAGCGCGCCGGCAATGCAAGCTAGATGAGCAAAATATCACCTTAACGGAAAGTGAGTTTGATCTTCTCTGGCAATTGGCCTCGCATCCCGATTCGGTACAATCTCGAGACACGCTTACCCAAGCACTGCGCGGGATTGAATATGATGGGATTGATCGAACCGTAGATAACAAAATCGTCACGCTGCGCAAAAAACTGATGGATGATTCTGCTAGCCCACGCCGAATTATTACGGTACGGGGTAAAGGCTATTTATTTGTGCCTGATACTTGGTAGTGCTTATCCAAGTGCAATGGGTCGTTGGATTGAGGTAGGGCATGCGCCGCATTTATTTAGAGTTCTTCTTTGGCTTGGTCATCATTTTTTTTGCCAGCTTGGTGACGTATGTCGTCTTGGTGTATGAAATTACCGATGATCATGATGCAATTCTTTCAGAGCGACGAGCGGATGGACTCGTTGATATGCTCGATATTATAGAGGCAACCTCTGGCACGGAAGCGGCGCTGGATGCACTGAAGGCATACACTCATAAAGTTGAATACGCGCTAGATACTCATCCGGTTGAGCACCTGCCTGTCGCGGTAAAGAACTATTTCGACCGTATAGACCGACAATTTGATGTCTACTACGACGATGATGACAAGTTGTGGTTCCACCTTGCTGATATGAAAATGTTTTATACCTTGAGAGAGGATCCGGAATCCCCTCTACACCGTGCGATAGCATTTGAAGATAACTTGCTGATCGTTTTTCTTTTTGTTGGCTTTGCCATTTACAGCTTTTTTATGGTGTGGTTTTTAAGCCGGCGTGTTCGCGCGTTAGAGAAAACGGCTTTACAATTTGCTGGGGGAGACTTAAATGCCCGCGCATCAACACGCAGCCACCAACGTGTCGGGTCGCTGAATCGTACCTTTAATCATATGGCAGACCGCATTGCCAATCTTGTGAGTAGCAGTCGCGCACTGACCAACGCGGTTGCACATGAATTGCGTACTCCCGTGTTTCGTATTCAGTGGCAAGCAGAGTTACTTAGCGAGAGCCCGCTGGATACCAAGCAGAGCCAAAAAGTTGCCAGTATTATTGAGGATACCGACGAAATGGCGTCGCTCGTTGATGAGCTGTTGTACTTGGCCCGTGTTGATCATCCTAATACGCTCTTCACACCACAAACGTTAGATATGTCTGTGTGGATGAATGAACAATGGCCGCGTTGGCAGACACTAAGCACCAAATCCGTGAGCTTGGATGCACCGCAAGACTTGCCTTGCATTGAGGCCGATCCTCATCTGCTTAAACGCGTCATCACAAACCTAATTGGCAATGCAGAGAAGTATGCGGTAAGTCAAATAGCTGTGCGTGTATACTGTGAAGACACGCAGCTGGTGATTGCGGTCCACGATGATGGTGAGGGAGTTGACCCATTACATTGGCCGTTTATCTTTGATGCCTTTTACAGTGCGGATCGTTCCCGCGATAAAAAGCGTTCCGGCTATGGTTTGGGACTTGCGATCGTCAAACAAATTGTCACCCGCCACGGTGGCAATGTTGAAATCGACCATAGTGATTTAGGCGGCGCATGCTTTCGGGTCATCTTACCTTGTTAATATAATGTGACTCAGCCAATGTTAAGTTGAGAGGGCGGCATTCGTCGCCAACGGGTATTTTGCGTATAATACCGCCCACATCGACAACATTAGGGGCATTATGAAACATCGTACGTTCGTCTTTATCGGCATGGCGATTCTTGCTGTGACCGTCACCATTTTGATCTCATGTCAGCGCCCCCAAGCTCCCCTTGTTCCTGATTTCCAATCTTTTGCCGCGGGGGCAGAGCGAAAGCAGGCGTTTTTTGATTACTTCACCCCTGTGGTTAATGCCATCAATAGCCAAGTACTGGCGGATCGCACCGCATTAATGGCATGGCATGCGCGTAAAAGTGAGCTAAGTAGCCGAGAAATAAAACGCGTCCAAGCGCTCGCCGAACAGTATGAGCTTAAAGACTTTAACGTCGACCAAGAAGCAGACTGGATGGCATTGATTCAACGGGTGGATATTATTCCTCCGTCGTTGGTCTTAGCGCAGGCGGCGAACGAGAGTGCGTGGGGCACGTCGCGGTTTGCACGGGAAGGGAATAACTACTTCGGCCAGTGGTGCTTTAGTAAAGGATGTGGACTGGTCCCTAATCAACGAGCGGAAGGGAAAGTGCATGAAGTTGCAGCGTTTGATAGCCCGCAAGCCTCGGTACAAAGCTACATCAATAACTTAAATACTCATGCCGCGTACCAAGGGCTACGCGAGATCCGCGCCAACCTGCGTGAGCAGAATAAACCACTGTCAGGCGCAGCACTCGCCAATGGGCTGGTACGCTATTCAGAGCGTGGTCAGGCCTATGTGGACGAGTTACAAGCGATGATCCGCCACAACCAACTGGACATGCTCGACCAGCCATCATCCTCATCCAATAACGACTAGGAAAGCCAATGATTACCCGTTTGCCTCGGTGGGTTGAAGCCGGGGCGTTTGTGTTAGCGCTGATCGCCGGTACCATCAATGCGATCGGTTTGTTGGGCTTTGAACATCAAGCCGTGTCGCACGTGTCAGGCACCGCGACGCAATTTGGCTCGGGGTTGTTTGCAGGCCAATGGACACAAGTTATCCAACTGGGTGGCTTATTGTTGGCTTTTTTCCTCGGTGCCGCGATTTCCGGATGCTTATTGCATGGTAGCACGCTTAAATTGGGCCGCCATTATGACTCGGCACTGTTTGTCGAAGCTGGGCTAATTGTGGTGGCGTTTTATTTTCTTTCTCGCGGTTTTGTCATCGGTCAGTTAGCAGCCTCGGCAGCATGCGGCTTGCAGAATGCGATGGCGACCACCTACAGCGGCGCGATCGTGCGCTCAACCCATTTAACCGGCATCTTTACCGATTTAGGATTAATGCTTGGAGGCAAGCTACGCGGCAATCCAGTCGATAAGCGCAAGCTGATGCTCTTTTTACTGATCGCGTCTGGCTTTATCGTCGGTGGGGTAGTGGGTGCGGCGCTTTTTGCGCACTTCCATTTTGCTGCCCTGCTGTTTCCCGCAGGGTTATGTTTTGTAGTGGCACTGTGTTACCGCGGGTACATGACACGTCAGCGTTTAGTGGCTGGCACCAGTAGCAAGTAACTATACAAAACATTAACAATGCGCGTTTTCGCGCATTTTCTTAATGTATTTGTTGTGCATCGCATCGAGTTAGCCAACTTGACCGAGTCTTCGGTGCGAACGTCGGGCCTTTCCCTTGTAGCGGTGGCTTCCCGTGTCACCATTCGCGCGTCTTTTGGCGGCTAAAAGTTTGTCTTAAATCAAACAAGTGTGAGTTTGTGTTTCGAATTCGCGCATTGTGTGATGATCTCGCCGTCTTTGTGACACGGAAAATGCCACACTCCCGTTACGATACAGTAACAAGGAGGCCCCATGCCAAATAGCCAGTATATTGAAACGGATGTGGTCATCATCGGTGGGGGTGCAACCGGCACCGGCATCATGCGAGATTGCGCACTGCGTGGCATCTCATGCATTTTGCTCGAACGTGACGATATTGCGGCAGGCACATCGGGGCGCAATCATGGACTGCTGCATTCTGGGGCTCGTTACGCGGTCACAGATACCGAATCGGCCCGTGAATGCATTCAAGAAAACACCATCCTTAAATCCGTTGCTCGCCACTGCGTGGAAGACACCAGCGGACTTTTTATCACCTTGCCGGAAGATGATTTAGCGTACCAAGACACCTTTATTGCCAGTTGCGATAAAGCCGGTATTCCGACCCGAAAACTGACACCACGTGAAGCGTTAGCGTTCGAACCCAACGCGAATCCAGCGATGATTGGCGCGGTACAGGTGCCGGATGGCATTATCGATCCGTTTCGTTTGTGTGCCGCGAATGTGTTGGACGGCAAAGAGCACGGCGCCAAGGTGTTTAACCATACCCGAGTGACGGGATTAATTCGTCAAGGGGCGACGGTGCAAGGCGTCCAGTGTTTGCATACCCTCACCGGCGAGCGTTTTGCCATTATGGCGAAGCAAGTGATCAATGCCGCAGGGATTTGGGGGCAGACAATCTGCGAGTATGCCGATCTGAATATCAAGATGTTCCCCGCCAAGGGCTCATTGCTGATCCTCGATTATCGGATTAATAACCGTGTGATCAACCGCTGCCGGAAACCGGCAGACGCCGATATATTGGTGCCCGGTGACACCATTTCCTTAATCGGCACCACCTCTGAGCACATCGAGTACGATCAGATTGATAAGCTCGCGGTGACGCCACAAGAAGTGGATGTGCTGATGCGTGAAGGGGCGAAGCTCGCCCCCATCATGGCCAATACCCGCGTGTTGCGCGCCTATGCGGGCGTGCGGCCTTTGGTCTCGGTAGATGACGACGGCAGTGGCCGTAATATCAGTCGCGGCATTGTGTTACTCGATCACCAAGCACGCGATGGGCTGGAAGGCTTGATCACTATCACTGGTGGCAAGCTCATGACCTATCGTTTGATGGCCGAGCAAGCCACAGACTTGGTGGCTGAAAAGTTGGGTAACCGCAACCGTTGCCAAACTGCGATTCGCCCGCTTCCGGGCTCTGAGCCTTCTAAAGGGATCCGTAAAGCCAGTGCCAGCTTGGTGAAACCTGTCTACCAATCCGCCTATTACCGCCACGGTGAGCGCGTTAGCCATTTTTTAGATGAAAGTGACGACAGCCAAGCGGTGATTTGCGAATGCGAAATGGTGACCAAGGGCGAGGTGAACTATGCGATTCAATCGCTGGATGTGAAAAATCTCACCGATCTGCGTCGGCGCACTCGTCTGGGTATGGGGCCTTGTCAGGGCGAGCTGTGCAGCTATCGTGCCGCTAGCTTATTCAGTGAACTGGCAGGGATAGATGGCCAAGCCAGTGCAGGGCTGCTGGTGGACTTTCTCGAAGAGCGCTGGAAAGGCGTGAAACCGATTTTTTGGGGCGATGCGCTACGCGAAGCCGAATTTAGCTATTGGATTTATCAAGGATTGTTTGGCGCCGGTGAGGTGCCAACGCCGCCGAAGGCACCGCGCAGTAGCGCTGAGATAAAGCGTGCTGCACCGACGTCAGCGGCTGATCAGGAGGTATCACAATGATCCACTACGATATCGCAGTGATTGGTGGCGGCATTGCCGGGTTTACTGCCGCATTGCGGTCACTGGAAGCGGGCAAGAAAACCGTAATGATTAGCGCCGGACAAAGCGCGCTACATTTCTCGTCAGGCTCCATTGATGTATTGGGCCATTTTCCCAATGGTGAGCCGGTCAGTCAGCCTTTTGAAGCGATTCCGAAACTGGTGCGCCAGCACCCTGAGCATCCCTATGCCAAAGTCAGTTTAGAGGAAATCACCCAGTCACTCGCTTGGTTCCAACACCAACTGAGTGCGCAAAAGGTGTGTCTGTATCATCAAGAAGATAATGCCAACCACGGCCGTATTACGCCATTGGGCACCGTGCGCCCGACGTGGCTATCGCAAGGGCATGTGTATCAGCATCGCGGCCCGCGTCGTTTCTCTGGTCTGTGTTTTGTGGCCATTGAAGGCTATCGCGATGCGCAACCGACGTTAGCGAAGGACACCATTACCGCCCAGCGTGATTTTGCATCCTGCCCAAGTCGCACCATTACGCTGTCGATTCCGGGAGCTGAGCGATTACGCCGTAACCGCAATGAGCTGCGCTCAGTGGATCTTTCTCGTTTATTGGCTGAGCCTGATGCCTTTGACAGTCTGTGCGAGCAACTAATCATGCAGTCCGGCCCAGATGAGCTGGTGATCTTACCCGCCATTATTGCCGATGTGGCGGGTGAGCGAGGTATGGATGCGCTGAAACAGCGCACCGATCGCTGCTTTCACGAAGTGCCGACCATGCCGCCTTCGCTGCTGGGGATCCGCATTGAGCGTGCGTTACAGCGGGCTTTCGCTAGCGCGGGTGGGGTATTGCTACGCGGCGATCAAGTGACTGGCGGTGAGTTTGACGACAACGGTCGCCTTACCGCTTTGCATACGCGTCAACTTGAAGATATTCCGTTAACCGCAGAGGCCGTGATCTTGGCCACGGGCAGCTATTTTAGTCGCGGTCTCAATGCCGACCGCACTCAGGTGAGCGAACCGACGTTGGGATTAGACATGGTGCAAAGCCCTGATCGCAGCGAGTGGCGCAACGACGACTTTTTCAGTCAGCAAAGCCACCCCTTTATGGCCTTTGGCATCAACACCGACAACCAACTGCGGCCCACCGCACGCGGCAAGCGCTGCCAAAACCTGTTTGTGTGTGGTGCGGTACTTAGTGGTTACGATCCCGTCTATGAGGGCTGTGGCGGTGGCGTCGCGATCGCAACTGGCTACGCCGCCGCGCAACGTGCGCTCGCTGTGATGGCGAACGCTAAGGAGGCGTCCCATGCTAACTGAATGGCTGAAACAGCGTGATTATAGCGACCATGCGCCGCAACCCACCAGTTTTGATCAATGCATTAAATGCACGGTCTGTACTGTGTATTGCCCGGTATCAAAAGCGAACCCTGCGTATCCTGGTCCCAAAGAGTGTGGCCCGGATGGTGAGCGTCTGCGGATCAAAAACCCTGAGTATTATGATGACCTGCTCAAGCTATGCACCAACTGCAAACGCTGTGAGACCGCCTGTCCTTCCGGGGTGAAAATTGGCGATATCATTGCGGTGGCGCGCGGTAAACACGGCAAGAAGAATATCAATCCCAAGCTGATGCGTGATTACGTGCTGAGCCATACCGACTTGTTTGGCACGCTTGCCAATCCAGTGGCACCGTTGGTGAATGTGATGACGGATCTGAAACCGGTGAAAGCGGTGATGCATGCCACGATTGGGGTGGATAAACATAAATCTCTACCCAAGTATTCGTTTGGCACCTTTCGGCGTTGGATGAAAAGCCAAGCGGCGGCGCAAGCGGATTATCCTAAACAAGTCAGTTACTTTCATGGCTGTTATGTGAATTTCAACAATCCGCAGCTTGGTAAAGACTTGGTGAAAGTGATGAATGCGATGGGGTACGGCGTGCAATTGCTCGAGAAACATAAATGTTGTGGCGTGCCTTTAATTGCCAATGGCTTTTACGATAAAGCGCGCCGTAACGCGACCGCTAATACCGCGATGATTGCCGATGCGGTTGCCGAGTATCGCCCTGTAATAGCCACCTCCTCATCGTGTGCGCTGACGTTAAAAGAAGAGTACCCCCACGTACTGGGAGTGGATAACGCCCACGTGGCAGGGCAAATCAGCTTTGTGACCCGCTTTTTACTCAAAGCGGCCATGAATGGCGAGATGCCCAAGCTCAACCCAATTAATAAGCGGGTGGTTTACCATACCCCTTGTCACTTGGAGCGCAGTGGTAATGCGATGTTTACCATTGAGCTGTTGCGTATGATCCCAGGCTTAGAGGTGATTGTGCTCGATAGCGAGTGTTGTGGCTTGGCAGGTACCTATGGGTTTAAAACCGAGAACTATCAAACCTCGATTGCCATCGGTAGTGGCTTGTTTGCTCAGATTGAAGCCGCGCAGGCGGACTTTGCGATCACCGACTGTGAAACCTGTAAATGGCAAATTGAAGAAAACACGTCGCTGGACGCCTTGCATCCGGTGAGTGTGCTGGCGATGGCCGTTGGAGAACCATCGGCGTCTTGATTCTTGATATTTGGTTAAAAGAAAAAACGCCACCCAATGCGGTGGCGCTTTTGTTGAATGTCCAGTGTGGTTTATTGGTTAGTTTGCGATGTTTTCGATGCAGTCGATTTACCCATCGACTCTTCAAGCAAAGATTTCAGCACACTGATTGTCATGAGGATCAGAAGAATACTGATAGGTAATGCGGTGACCATATTGGCCGTTTGCAGTGCTTTCAAGCCGCCTGCGACCAACAGCACGGCGGCAACCGCCCCGATCATCGACCCCCAAAAAATACGGAAACGCTTCGGTGGGTGCTCATTGCCCATTGAAAGGATCGTGGTAAGCACCAGCGTGCTAGAGTCGGACGAGGTGATAAACCAGCTAAACAGCAAGAAAATCATCATGGCATTAAGAATCCATCCTGTAATGCCACCGCCGGTGATCCCATCGGCACTGGCAAAGAGTGCAGCGGGTAAGTCCCAGCTATTCACCAAATCAATGATCCCTGCGCTACCAATTCCAGCGTCAGCGACAAGCTCTTGATGTAGGGCATTACCACCAAAGATAGCGAGCCAAGCAAAAATCATCAGTGTCGGCGCGCACAGCACACCAAAGATAAATTCGCGTAGGGTACGACCGCGTGAAATACGCGCAATAAATAGGCCAATAAAGGGCGCCCAAGCAATCCACCATCCCCAGTAGAAAATGGTCCATGCATTTTGCCATGCAGCGGGACCTTGCTCATCAGGGAACCACAGCCCCATTGGCATAAAGTTCACCAAGTAGTCACCCAGCGAGACGCCAAAAATCTGAATCAGCCAAGCTGTCGGGCCACCAAACAGGAAGTAGGCGATCACAAGGGCCGAGACAATAATGTTCCACTCAGAGATAATCCGAATCCCTTTACCCACGCCAGATAGCGCAGACATAATGGAAGCCACAGAGATCAGCGCAATGAGTATTACCTGAGTGACTACACCGGGATCAATCCCAAATAAACGATCCAGCCCTACGGCAATTTGGCTGACGCCTAACCCCAGTGAGGTCGCGACACCAAATACACAACCCAGCACGCCAAGAATATCGATGGCATGCCCCATCGGGCCATAAATACGCTCACCAATGAGTGGATAGACGGTCGAACGTAGGGCCAGAGGCAGTTTCTTACGAAACGAAAAATAGGCCAACGCAAGCCCGACAATTACATACACCGCCCAGCCATGAAAGCCCCAATGGAAATAGGTGACTCGCAACGCATCGGCGGCACGATCAAAGCCCATGGTGGTTGCCCCAGCCATATCGGCATACGGGTTGTTGGGGTAGCCGAACGCACCACTTGTATCAAAGTAGAACGTGGGTTCGGCTACCCCAAAAAACAGTACGCCAATTCCAACACCGGCGGAAAAAAGCATGGCTAACCAAGAAAACGTGCTGAACTCGGGGCGATCGTCATCATCTCCCAGACGGATGCTGCCTAAGCGCGTGACGGCAATGATCAAACTAGTAGTGAGAAGCAGCACCAGCACCATCATGTAGTACCAACCAAAGGTGGATTCGACCCAGCCCCGTGCAGTTGCAAAGATAGTGGCGGCAAGATCGGTGTTAAAGCCTGTAAACAGAACGAAGGCGAAAACCAGAAGGGTAGCGGCGATCATCATATTTTTGTGAACGCCTTTGAAAAGGCCGCTTTGGGTTACGCGGTTTTCAAATGGGTGATAAGTCGGGCGCATTGATTCGGCGCCGGATGTACTTCGTGTACGTTGCGTTGACATGAATAACTCCTCTTTCAAACGCGAAAAATTAGGGTAGCGGTAAGCGCTAATGGTGCTCCTTAAACAAGCGGAAAAATTGGCGAACTATCGGCTCGCCGCGTGGCTGCTGTCGGCAAAAATTGGCAGCCTGTGAAAACGAATTCGGGCAGCAATGTACTCAATATTCGCTATGTTTGCAAAAAACTGAGGGATAAATCACAGCTAAAAGCTGTAAAATGCCGAGAAAATCAGCAAAAAATGTCGATAAGACGACCAAGTTAGACTGGACTTCGTATACTGAAAACAGACCTCAAAGTGACCGTTTTTTGATGGGAGTAGCTTCATGAAATCTCAACCTTCTGCTCGCGATACCATGCTGCAACTTGGCTATCTGGGTTTGGTTCCGTTTATTGGCGGGGTAATTATTACTTGGGCCGATTTAACCTTATTTGGACTCAGTGGTGAGCAGCTATTTTTAAGCTACAGTGCGGTGATTTTAAGCTTCTTATCTGGCGTGTTGTGGGGTAATGGTATCGATCATTTTTCCCATCAACTCAGCCGTAATGCATTATTGCTGAGTAACTTATTCGCTCTACTGGCATGGGGTGCACTCATTCAAGGGGCAACGCAATACGTGATCGCCACTGGTATTCTGACTGCGGGTTACTTGGCGGTATGGTTGGCTGAAAAATGGATCCGAAAGAGCGAGCGTGAAGAGGCGCAGCCCGCCGCTTACCAAGTGATGCGTGGCCGTTTGACTGCGGGTGTTGTGGGCTGTCATGGCTTACTGTTACTGGTGGCTTAATGTCAGCTTTTGGCCTACTGTCGCGAGTTATCTTGACAATGAAAAACGGATTTAGATTGAACCTATCACAATGATTGGTCGTACCCGTTAGCTTACTGACAATAAAATAATTAACTTGGCAGAAATGCCAAAAGTTGTAACGGGGACAACATGACTATCATTCAGTACCTACGTGTGGTTTTTCTCACCCTTGGTGTGGCGGTAGCAGCAAGTGGTGCCTACCTTTTTAGCGAAATTAATACAGTCAAAACACAGTTTAACGACGTTGTTGAACGAAATGTTCGGCTTCTTAGTACGGTCTCTGATCTCCGTTATTACACAGTGACCTATCGTCGCTTCGCGCTTGATTATGGCCTCACAGATAGCCGCCAAGAACACCGGGATATTTTGGTAAAAATTGAACGCAATGATGAGGCAGTTAGCCAAGCTTTGGCTGACATGGAAGTCTTGACTGTACGAGATGCCACTAGCCTAGCGGTCACAGATATTGCCGATCGACTGGATGCGTATCGCCAAATGCAGAACGACTACATAAGCCTGATAGATAACGGTCGTATTGAAGATGCGCGCCGTAAAATGCTTGGGCCGATGCTGGCACCTTTTGATCAGATTGTGGCGAACCTTGCCACCTTACAAGCATCGATAGAAGACCAAGCTAACGCGATTAAAACGCGTGAGGCGAATAAAATCGAACAGCTGGTTTATATTGGCATCGCGGTCATTATCGCGCTGATCGCATTGATGGTTGGGGTAGCCCTGCTTCTTCAACAGCGTATTCGTGGTCCGCTTGCGCGCTTAGTGACGCAGATGCAGCGAGTTGAGAGCGGCGACTTAACCCAACGCCTCAGTTTGGATGCGTTTAATCGTGATGAACTCGGGCAAGCAGCCCAGACATTTGACCAAATGCAAAGTAGTGTTACAGCGCTTATCAGTGCCTTGGTCAAAGGGACTGAGCGTCTGCAGGCGGTGAGTGATGAGCTATCCAACCAAGTGACCGACACCGTCAGGAGTGTTGAACAACAGCGTGGCGAGTTATCACAATTGGCGAGCGCGATGACGCAGATGGAATCGACCTTTGGGGAAGTTGCTACCAATACGGTCAATGCAGCGGAGCAAACGGATAAATCTCGCGATTACGCTGAGCAAGGGCGAGAGACTTTTGAGCAGTCGTATCAGCAAAGTGTGGCGGCACAGGACCAAGTGAATAGAGCGTCGCAAGTTATTGAAGCTTTGAGCGCAGACAGTGAGAGTATCGGCAAAGTGTCTGAAGTGATCAGTACAATTGCAGAGCAAACCAACCTGTTGGCACTGAATGCTGCGATTGAAGCGGCGCGAGCGGGGGAGGCCGGCCGTGGCTTTGCGGTGGTCGCTGACGAGGTTCGTGGATTAGCCACTAAAACCCAGTCATCCACGGATGAGATCAATCAAATCATTGAAGGATTGCAAACCAAAGCGCGTCAGGCCTATCAAGTGATGACGGATAGCCAAACGCTTACCCAAAAAAGCTTGGATGACGCGAAACGCGCGGCAGAAGCAATTGAAACGATTAATGCAGCGACACAGCAAGTGTCCGAAATGACCGGAGCGATTGCGACCGCCACAGAGGAGCAAACCACGGCAGCGGGCGATCTGAACCAAAATGTGTCGGCGATTCACCGTGCCGCGGAGTCGCTCGCAGAGACTGCAGAGAAAACGTGGGACGCCTATGAGCGACTAGAGAAAGAAAACGCCAGCATTCGCGAGCAAGCCCAAGCGTTTCGACTCTAACATCTCACAGTAGCCTTGATGCAAAATGCGCCTAACCGGCGCATTTTTTGTCGGATGAGCTGAATTAGCGAAATAAATAGAGAGACAGAAAGTAATTCACATTGTGATTGATGGTTCGCAGTACCGCGGTTGTGCTGGCGTTGGTCTGTTCAGACACATCCCAAGGTACAAATTTGCCATAGCTGGGCAGTGCAAGGCCCGATTGCACGGCGGCAGGCGAAAGGGCGACTAAATAGTCAACATAGTTTAACGATAAGCCGGCCAAAGGCACCGGCACAATGTCCGCGGTTGAGATTTGAAATTGAATCAACGCCCGTGCGGCCGGCTCGGTTGCCATGTCAGGACTGGTGTGACAGCACACGATCTCAAAAAATGCTCCGGCTTTGTTCTGCATAATAGCGCTTGCCATTAACGAGGCGCCCTGAAGCCCATCACACAAAAACAGAACCGACGGTTTACTGGGTTGGGATTGGGTGTTTTTTATTCTCGCCCGATGCGACTTAATTGAGCGCGCGAGGCTATCGTTTGGCTCGGCCATGATGAATCCTTACGGCTATTCCCTGTTTTACGCCAGGATGTTGTGCAGCCCCATGCTACACGACTTAATTGGTGCTTTTATCCGCTTATAATCGGTGTTGCAGCACGAAAAAGCTTGGCTATATCCTAGCGATACCGCCGCGCAACGCGAGCGTATGAGCGCCAATTTTTGCGTTGCTTACCAAAGGATCGGCCTGTCATTAAAGCTTCATCGTCTCATCAAGGAAGTGTCACGAACCCTGCTTAAGGTGTTTCACAGCTAACCGAGTTCTTCGTCATGTGCAGGTTGGACAATTTGCACAGCACTAACTTAAACAATCGACTTGGAGGTTGATGTGAAACTCAAAGCTCTCTTTGCTGCTACTACAGTATCAATGGCCGTATTGGCCGCGGGTAGCGCAACGGCCGCAAACCGTGACTACATTAGCATCGTTGGCTCTTCTACCGTTTACCCTTTTGCTACTGTGGTTGCTGAGCGCTTCGGTCGCACGTCGCAATACTCAGTACCCAAAATCGAATCAACTGGTTCAGGCGGTGGCTTGAAGCTGTTCTGTGCAGGTGTGGGTGAAAATACACCAGATATCACGAATGCATCACGCAAAATCAAAAGCTCTGAGATTGAGCGTTGTAAAGCCAATGGCGTAGACGACATCGTCGAAATCAAAATTGGTTATGACGGCATCGCCTTTGCGAACTCAAAAGCATCGCCACAATATGACGTATCACTGAAAGATCTTTACACCGCACTGGCTAAAACCGTGCCAGACGGCAAAGGCAACTTCATCGACAACCCACACAAAACGTGGAAAGACGTGAACCCATCGCTGCCGAAAACCAAGATCGAAGTGCTAGGTCCACCACCAACGTCAGGTACGCGTGATGCGTTTGTTGAACTCGCTATGGAAGCAGGCTGTTCTCAATATCCTGAAATCGCCGCACTAGAAGACAGTGATGAAGATAAATTCAAAGCCATTTGTCACGGTATGCGTGAAGATGGTGCCTTTATTGAAGCGGGCGAAAACGACAACTTGATCGTGCAAAAGCTTGAAGCGAATCCAGATGCGTTCGGTATCTTTGGTTACAGCTTCCTCGAGCAGAATGCCGATAAAGTTCAAGGCGCAAAAATTGCCGGTGTTGAGCCGACGTTTGATGCGATTGGTAGTGGCGAGTATCCCGTATCACGCTCACTCTACTTCTATGTGAAGAAAGCGCATGAAGATGTCATTCCAGGCTTGAAAGAGTATGTGAATGCCTTTACGGCAGAAGATGCTATCGGCGAAATGGGCTATTTGACCGACCGTGGTCTGATCCCATTGGCAAGCCAAGAATGGAACAACGTACGCACTGCAGCGGTGAACCTAAACCCGAATTTGTAATTGCAGTGTGAACGCGAAAAGGTGGCACACGCGCTGTGTCACCTTTATTCGTGTTCAGGAGGAACAATGACCACATCCATGTTGATGACCGTAATTGCGCTGATTGCAATTTCAGGCTTCTTTCTTGCTCGAACACGTTCAATCAAACTGGCCGATATGGCTGGTGGATTGAGCAAGCTTCACTCTCGCCCCAACTACTATGGCTCCTATGTTGCGATTCTCGCCGCCATTCCGGCGTTGATTCTACTGCTGCTATGGCAAGCCGTGGAGCCGAACTTGATCCACAGTTTGGTGATGGCACAGATCCCAGATAGCTACCTTGTGCGCATCAATAGCCATGACTTGGTCTACAGCCAAATCGGGAACATTGCCAGTGGCATCACCCAAACTGACGATGCTGTCTTGTTAGCAGCGGCTGAACACTATCAATCCCTCCATGCGTTAGGGAACACCTTGCGTTTTACCGCCATGACAACATTGGCGTTGGCCGGATTTGCCTTTGGATGGCGCTCGCTGCGGCCGCGGCTAAGGGCCCGCAACCGTGTCGAGAACGTGATGCAGGCGTTTTTGCTGCTTTGTTCGACGTTAGCCATTCTGACCACGCTAGGCATTGTGCTCTCAGTGCTGTTTGAAGCCCTGCGCTTTTTCCAGATGATCTCGATTACCGACTTTATCTTCGGGACGGAGTGGTCACCGCAAATTGCCTTGCGCGCAGATCAGCAAGGGGCAAGCGGCTCTTTTGGCGCGATTCCGCTGTTCACCGGTACCTTGATGATCTCGATTATCGCCATGTGTATTGCGGCGCCTGTAGGGCTGATGAGTGCCATCTATCTCGCTGAATACGCCTCACCGCGTGTACGCAGTATCGTGAAGCCGATTCTTGAAATTCTCGCTGGTATTCCGACCGTGGTGTATGGCTTTTTCGCTGCATTAGTCGCGGCACCGGTGATCCGTGACGTTGCGCAAGCGATCGGGTTTGAGAGTGCATCCTCGGAAAGCGCACTGGCGGCAGGGTTTGTCATGGGGGTGATGATCATCCCATTTGTGTCTTCATTATCCGACGATGTGATCACCGCCGTGCCGCAGTCATTGCGCGATGGCTCGCTCGGGCTGGGGGCAACGCCATCTGAAACCATCCGCCAAGTGGTTATTCCGGCCGCGTTACCGGGCATTGTCGGGGGGCTCTTGCTTGCCGTATCCCGTGCCATTGGCGAAACCATGATTGTGGTCATGGCCGCTGGCCTTTCGGCTAACCTCACTGCGAACCCACTTGATTCGGTCACCACGGTTACCGTGCAGATCGTAACCCTGCTGGTGGGCGACCAAGAGTTTGATAGCCCGAAAACCTTGGCCGCATTTGCACTGGGTTTGACGCTCTTTGTTGTGACGTTAGCGCTGAACTTTGTTGCGCTCCGTATTGTGAAGAAATATCGAGAACAATATGACTGATAAAATTGCACAGATCGCGCAAAACAAGCGCGCGCGAGTAAAAGCAGGCCTTGCCAAACGACGCGGACGCGAAGGACGCTTTCGTTGGTATGGCATTGGGTCGATTTTGTTGGCGTTTACGTTTTTGGTGGTATTGCTTGGGTCAATCATCTCGCAAGGCTATACCGCCTTCTACACCACAGAAATTCGCCTCACGGTCGATTTAAGCGCCGAAAAGCTTGGCATTGAGGGCAAACCGCTCAATGACGAAACATTGCAATACCTGAGCTATCGCTCGGTACTGGCCGATGCCATTTTTGCTACCTTGCCAGACGTGACGTCACGTACAGATAAGCGCGAGCTATTCCGCTTCCTTTCCACGGGGGCGGAGTACGATTTGCGTGACCGCGTAGCCGCAGATCCTAGCCTTGTTGGACAGCAAATCGATATTTGGGCGCTTGCTGGAGACAACGTCAACCAGTTCAACAAAGGCAATATCGACGGCAACTTACCGGAGTCTTATCGTCAGTTTAAAGACAAGCACATTGGTTGGTTTAAGCAACTGCAAAGCGATGATCGGATCCGTACCGTGTTTAACACCCGCTTTTTCACCAATGGTGATAGCCGCGATGCCGAACTCGCTGGAATTTGGGGGGCGACGGTTGGATCCTTCTACACCTTATTGGTCACCTTAGTGCTGAGCTTTCCGATTGGGGTAGCCGCGGCGATTTACTTGGAAGAGTTTGCGCCACGCAACCGCATTACCGAGATCATTGAAATTAACATCAATAACCTCGCGGCCGTCCCCTCGATTGTGTTTGGTTTACTGGGGCTGGCGGTATTCCTCAACTTTGCTGACCTACCGCGTTCTGCGCCGGTTGTGGGCGGCTTGGTGCTTACCCTTATGACGCTGCCAACCATCATTATTTCCAGCCGTGCCTCTATTAAAGCGGTGCCACCCTCGGTCCGTGATGCCGCGTTAGGGGTAGGGGCCTCCAAGATGCAAATGGTTATTCACCATGTGCTGCCATTAGCGATGCCAGGCATGCTCACCGGCACCATCATTGGGATGGCACAAGCGCTAGGTGAAACCGCACCGCTTCTTATGATCGGTATGGTGGCGTTTATTGTTGACATTCCATCTGGGCCACTCGATGCGGCGACCGCGCTACCTGTACAAATCTATTTATGGGCAGAGAATCCTGAAAAGGGCTTTGTCGAAAACACCTCTGGCGCAATCATGGTGCTGCTGGCATTCCTTGCTTTTATGAATGCCTGCGCCGTGATTATGCGTAAGCGTCTCGAGCGACGCTGGTAAGTCGGGAGAGAAAACCATGACGACAACAACCATGACTAACGGAACTCTTACAGAGCAAACAGTGAACACGACGCCCCAAAATACCGCAGCCCCCAAAGAAACCTGTGGTGTGCCCTTTGTTGATAATCCGCGAATGACGGCGCGCAATGTCTTTGTGAACTATGAGCATGGCGCAAAACCGGCGATCGCAGACGTGAGCCTTGATATTGGCGAGAAAGAAGTTCTCGCGATGATCGGTCCATCAGGCTGCGGCAAATCCACTTTTTTGCGCTGTTTAAATCGAATGAATGACACCATTCCCGGCTGTGTGGTGACCGGCGATATCATTCTCGACGGTGAAGATATTCACCACAAAGAGACAGAAATTGTGGAACTGCGCTCGCAAGTGGGCATGGTTTTCCAGCGTCCTAATCCGTTCCCTAAATCGGTGTATGACAACGTGGCCTATGGCCCGAGAATTCATGGACTGATCGACACCAAAGCCGATCTCGATGAGTTAGTGGAACAATCGCTGACTCGAGCCGGGCTATGGAACGAAGTGAAAGATCGCCTCGACCAGCCTGCTACAGGCTTATCTGGTGGTCAGCAGCAGCGCCTATGCATTGCTCGCACCATTGCCGTCGCGCCAGAAGTGATTTTGATGGATGAACCATGCTCAGCCCTTGACCCAATTGCTACCGGTATTATTGAAGAGCTGATTGCTGATCTGAAGAAAAACTTCAGCATAGTGATCGTCACGCACTCCATGCAACAAGCCTCGCGTGTGTCTGACCGCACGGCGTACTTCCACTTAGGGAGCTTGGTTGAGGTGAACAGTACCGAAAAAGTGTTCAACGACCCAGAACACAAGCTGACTCATGATTACATTAATGGCCGATTTGGCTAAATAAACGGCGGGGTAAAAGAGAGGAAAGCGCTGAAAATAGGCTTTTGCTGATAATTTCAGCACTTAAGTGCGAAAAAGTAAAAATGGACTTTACATCGCTCTGAGCAGCCTCTAGTATACGCCCCGTTCCGGAGAGATGGCTGAGTGGTTGAAAGCACCGGTCTTGAAAACCGGCAAGGGTTAATAGCCCTTCTAGGGTTCAAATCCCTATCTCTCCGCCACATACCGAAAAGCCGCTGATTACTCAGCGGCTTTTTTGCATCTATGCCTCCGCAAACATACAAATCCTGACCTCACCAACATTTTAGGCGATTCTGTCTAAACAGCTATTCTGCACTTTGGTATTCTAACCCTTTATATTTCTGCCTCTTACATGGCCTTTTGGACGCCGCTAACCAACGGCGGTAGCGTGGAACGCAACAAAAGCGCCTACATGGATGCACGCTTTCTCATGACTGATTCACACTTTCCCTAGGCGAAAAAATAAAAAACACGAATAATCAATCGGTTAAAAGTACAAGCGCGGGGATAATGTGAATACCTCAACCGGGATAGGCGGCATGCACACTATCACCGAAGAGACCTTGATGAGATAGATGGAAAAACTGTATTTTTATCAGTGGTTTATGGATAAAACAGGGCGTATAACGATTTTGACAAATCGAGCACGCGCACTAATACAATGTTATAGCTCTGGAGAGAAAGTTGCCATTCGATCTATCGGAAGACCAATTATTGAAAGCTGAAGATGAACTTGGCTCGCAGTTGCCGCACGATTACCGAGAAGCAATGAAATTGGCTAATGGTGGCGAAGCAACAACCGAAGAAGATGACTGGGAGTTTTATCCAATCAAAGATACCTCTGATCGGAAACGGCTTTCTCGCAGTTGTAACCACATTATTAATGAAACAGAATCCTGCAAAGAGTTTGGCAATTTTCCCGAAGGAGCCATAGCAATAGCTGGGAATGGCTTAGGTGATCAGACGGTTTTCATCAAGGAATTAGGGCAGTTTCAAACTGCAGTATTTTTGTGGCTCCATGAAACTGGAGAATTGAAGGAATTAGCTGCATCATGTAAAGAAATCGCAAAGCTATAACAAGGCCAAGCACAAGGGATAGCGCAAGCTGTCATAAAATTTGAAACAAATTTTCCGCCAGCTAGCCTACCCATGTTGGCGGCGTTAGGCGCTAAGAGAACTAAATAACGAGGCACGACCACGTGTACAAAATACAAAGTGTACAAATCGATCAGTTTTGGCATCGCTTCGATGCGGGCTGTGAGTTTAGACCGGATGTGAACATCATCATCGGCAAGAACGGCACCGGCAAAACGACATTCATGAACATCTTACATGCCGTTTTGTCGGTAGATCTAGATGGCATCGCTTCAAATGATTTCGAAAACGTTACCATCACGCTTTTCAACGGAAAAAGGAAGCGCACAGTTAAGGTGACGAAGGTCGACGATGTCAGTTATCCTTTTCTTATGATGGAGTATCAAATATCGCGTAAAAAGTACCCCTTGCGTTTTGTTTCGACTGATGATCGGCGCATGGCGATGCATTATCGGCGCAGAGCTCAGGAAGAGTCTTCTGAAGTAAGAAAAGTACTTTCTAATTTGGTTTCCCTGTCATCTTTGTCCGTTTACCGCTTAAGAAGTAGCGACGATTATGAAGTAAGGGACAGAAATGGCACTCGGTTAGTAGCTCCCGTCGACTACCGTCTGAACGAATTAATGCAAAAACTCACACACTATCAACTCGAATTATCGCAACATGCAAGGCTGATTTCGACAAAGCTACAGAAAGATGTCCTAGCATCGATTTTGTACGGAGAGGAAGACTCTAAAGCTCAAGGCTACCAGCTAGATTTTGACAAGGAAGCCGAAAAGCGCGATTTGATCTCAGCATACAGTCAACTTAATGCTATTGACTCTGGAGTTAGAAAGAAAATCAATTTTCATGTAGATGCCGTTGATAAAGCAATAGTCGCGTTAGCAGAAATAAATGCAAACCTAGGAAAAGAAAAGGAATCAGAGCAAAGAGTCGATTTTCGGTCGCTCGAAGCGTTAAGAAAGAGCCGCAAGATTATAGAGATGTCGCTGGCTGCTGAGACCGAAACAACCCGAATCTTCTCGCAAATAAATAAGTTTCTAACGATTGCTCGAACCTTTATCGAAGAGAAAGATTTTAACTTCGAGGGCGGAGATCTTGTTGTTACTACTAAACAGGGGGGGCTTGGGTTAAGCGATCTTTCATCCGGTGAGAAGCAGTTACTCATTTTGTTAACCGAGGCACTTTTGCAGAAGGAAGCTCCCTGCATATTTTTGGCAGATGAACCTGAGTTGTCCCTACATATCGAATGGCAACGCATGATAATACCGGCAATTGTCAACCTCAATCCAAATGCTCAAGTTATCGCCGCGACGCACTCACCAGAGGTGGCTTCCAATTTTTCGGATGCTATCTTTGACATGGAGGACCTCGTCAATGGCAAGCCTTGAATATTCCATTGAAGCAAAGAATGTCCTCACAAAGTTTTATCGCGTAGATAAAATGCTGTATGTCGAAGGTGACGATGATGTTCCGTTTTGGGAGCTCATGTTCGAAAAGTTTGAATCACCTAATGTGCAAGTGCAGCAAGTTGGAGGAAAGGAAGAGCTACGTAAATACATTGATCAGATTAACTCTGGACAATTAAATGCGATTGTCGCGATGGACCGCGATTTCGGACCGTTCGATGGATCGGATACCGAGCATGATTTGATTGTTAGAACGGCCGGTTACTCGATTGAGAATACTCTAATTAACGCAAAGGTGTTAGTAAAAGTGGCAAGGCGGATCGGTCGGTTGCCTGCTAAGAATGCAACGATTGAGGAGTGCCAGAATTGGCTTGAAGACTTCTATCATCAATGTTCAGGTTTGCTCGCCAACGATTTGATAGACCAATGTGAAGGGGCAAAGGTCGGCGTGATTGGAGACAACTGTGATCGATTCTTGGAATCGAAACAAAGTGATAAAGTATGCCTCAAAAAAGTAGAGAAATACCTAAAAAGCTTAGGAGGGTGTTCAAAGTTCTGTGTCACCCAACGTTTAAAGATCTACGTAGTCGTCGAGCCGCCCTTCGAAGTGGATGCTCAGTTGGGACAATGTCAGGTTCCAATTCTGCAC
>NZ_MEBP01000074.1:0-51625 GCF_001722075.1 Salinivibrio sp. SS2
TAATCAGCTCTCAGCTGACACTACGTGATTACGATGCACAAGTTGGCGAAGCATTGGCCAACGTGAAAGCAATAAACAAAGTCATAAGACTTGGTATGCCTGTTAGTTACCGAGTTGATTGATGGGGGCAACCCCATTGGGATCAGTGCGTTAGGTGAATGATTTGATCAACAACGCCCGCTCAAAGCGTACCAGAAGGGACTGAGCTCGATGTCCAATATTCATTGGTCAATAACCGCAGCGAATTTGTCAAACCGCTGAGCTATCTCGCGCATTACCTTGGTTACGCATGGGTAGGTGGTAATCACAGTGATTACGTCGGTGAAGATATGAACGTTTGGCGTTCTGGCGACCAATGGTTGATCCGCGGTAACAATGATGGCGGGTGTGATGGCTACCGCTGTGGCGATAAAACCACCATCAAAGTGGATAACTTTGCTTATACCTTAAATGACAGTGATTTCTGGCATGGTGATGTGGTTGAGTCCGATAAACAGTTAGTTAAAACGATTTCTGCTGTCGCCCGCAACAACCTCGACGAGCCTCAACAAGTGGTGGTTGATCTCAAAGTCGATGAGGCCACCAATTGGTCGAAAACCAACACCTATGGATTTGCGCAAAAAGTACAAACAGAAAACGAATTTAAGTGGCCACTGGTCGGTGACACTAAGCTCACTATCTCATTTGAGGCGAATCAAAGCTTTGCTAACAGCAATGGTGGCTCGAGCAGTGAGCAGGTGACGTTACAAGCACGTCCATTTGTCCCGGCGAACTCCGAGATACCTATTCGCGTTGAGCTTTATCGGTCGAGCATTTCTTATCCGTACCGCTTTGGCGCCGATATTAGTTATGACGTGACTTTTGACGGTTTCTTGCGTTGGAGCGGTAACGCGTGGCATTCGCACCCTGAAAATCGTCCTACAGTACGCCACACCTTTACGATGGGACGTAGTAGTGAGCCGTCTGCGGATATCGCATACCAATGGCATCACCGCTACATTCCTGGCGAAGTGAAATGGTGGGACTGGAGCTGGGCAGTTGAAAAATTTGGCCTACAAAGCATGCAGTGGGCAACAGGGAAGAGCTTGCGTCCATTCTATTCCTATGTGTCGGGTGATTTTTATGCGGAATCCCAGTATGCAGGGACCATTGAGCTTGGCCAAGCGAAGCCAATTGGTAAAGCTGCTTCCGCTCGCGTCAAGCGTTCTATTTCGCCAATGACCATGACTGGCGAAGCAAACGGGGTGGAACTGATTTCTAACTTTGACCCTGATGAACTTGCTAGCCTCGGTTTCGACAATGCCGAATTAACCATCAAACCGGTTAAATAACCTCAAACCCGCATCCGAAGATGCGGGTTTTTTTATTCATTCAAGTAATCCCCATGAAGAAGAGGATGATCATGAAAAGCAAATGCAATGTCTGGGAAGGGCTTCGCTCCCAAAGTCGCCGTCGTTTTTTAACCCACTCATCGGCGGCCGTGTTAACCATGGCGGCAGCTACCGTGCTGCCCAAGTCTGTCAAAGCGGCACAGTGGATTGCACCAACTACGTCGGCAGGGCTCAGTGAGCTTGATGCGATCAGTTTTTACACGGATTCATCAGAGCATCGCGGTTTAGGGTTAGACCGAGTGGATTTCGATACGCCCACTGACGAAGCCAATTACCTCGCGCATGTTATGTTTCAGAATATGATGAAACATAACTTTCGGATCCATCACAGTGGGCTAAGTTCCGACATAGGCGGTGCGGTTGAGCCAAATGACGATGTGTTAGGCATGAGTGATAACCAACAGTCAGTGAGTGATGTTTATGCGCGCTATCAAACCTACTTTAATGACTACATGGCTGAATACATCAGTCAATATCTACAGTATGGCTACAAAGGGCAAGAGAATGTGGACGTCAATGATCGCCTTGCCTACAACAGTTGGGACATGATCAAAGCGCATGCCAATATCGACTTGGCAGAGAAAGGGGAAACCTTCAAACAAATCATTGATGAGCTTTACGCCATCGCGACAAACTATTGTCAAAATAATGCACTGGGACAGTACAAGCAAAATGCGTCTTATTGGTTAGATGAGCTGGTCACATACTACCAGCAAGATAGTACGCTTGAGTCGCTGCTTAACGATTGTGCGGTAAACGACAATGCCGATAACCGCTTCAATATTGCGGTTCAAAAAGTGAATGCGACGAGCGCGAAAATACGCACTTTAAATATTGCAGCAGGACGTCCCAAAACGGAGGACGCGCTGCGTGACATCGAACGCGTACTATTCGGCACTGTGATTAACGGCGTCGCGTTTAGTTTGCGCTGGGGGAGTGAGAGCGATCAGTATTCTGTGCTCGCCAATGAGGAGAACTTCTTGGCCGTCGCCGACATTCTGCAGAACAATGACTCGTCGACCCAAAGCCAGTTCTGGCGGCAATTCTTTAGCAATAATGGTGGTGAGCATAGCGTTTGGAATACGTTTAAAGGACTTGGGTTACGCGATGAGACCTTAGGGAATGATGCCACTCAGCAAGCGTTGACGAGACAATACCCTGAATTGGCAACGCCGGTCAGCGGTCAGCGAAGTATGACTGACGTTGTTCTATCCTCGTTGACCTTGTTGCTGGGTGTGGGACATTTCACTTGGGCATCCGCAACAGACAGAGAAGACTGGGATAGTCCCGTTGAACTTATCGGGCTGGGAGCCGCATTTATCGAAACCTCGTTGCAAATTAGCTACGAGATCCTTGCGACTAAAGTGACACACTTCTTATTCGGTAATGGGACACCGATAACCGATGAGCTCGCGAAAGTCATGTCTAAATTTAGTCAGTTTCTAGGTAAACTGACTGGTCGTGTTGCCAAGTTTATGAACGTTGAACGGCGAATTGCGGAGTCATTATTTCTCGGCAAAGTATCGAGTCTAGTGAGTAAATGCTTTGTGGGGCTCGCCTTTATTGCAGTGGGTATTGCCGGCTGGAATCTCGGCCAAGCGATTGCCAGCGGTGATACCGCGGATATTGTGTGGGCTTCAGTTAACTTCCTGATATCGGGTGCTGCATTTGGGCTCGCGGTCGCGGCGCTGATGGGGAGTGTGCTGGCAGGACCGCTAGGTATTGTGGTCGCCATCGTAGGGATAGTGATCGCGATTGCACAATGGATTTTCGATGCTTTACGTCAGCCGGAGCCCGAGCCTTCGCCGATACAGCGTTATACCAATGAAGTAGTGAAACCTGCAGATCTTATTCATGCCGACATTGGACAGTACATTTGTCGTACTAGAACGTACTGGGACGCTAGTACCCTCTTTAGGCCGTTTGATGTGAAGACAATGAATACCGATTGGAGAGAACTGCCATCTATCGAGGATCATGAAACCCGCACGCATTTGGCGGCGATGGTATCTTCTCAAGTCACGGGCCGTACCTATTACTTCGGCCGTGATTTCGATTACCCTGAGTTTGGTCGTACGGACCGGTTTTTCAGCGATGGGTTTAATGATAGTTTGAGCTACGAACAATGGAACCCAGATTGGCATATAAAGCGCTGCACAATAGCAAGTGAATGTGTTAACCGCTATTCCAATAGCCAGGCACTATTCTTGTGCGAAGATAGCAGTTACAGGAAGAATCTTTACTTCACACAAGGTATCGAAGATGCCCCACAAAGTAGTGATATCATTCAGCTTCGCTCGTCACGCCCGCAGGACATTGTTGATATTGTCGCGGTACACCAGCAACAGTCATGTATCTTTATTGTGGTATGCAAAGATAAGCATGTATATCAAATCAAAGATGGACAGGTATCACTCATCACCGAAGATTTTACCGATGGCTACCCGGACGACTACTTCCCATCGTTAACGCTCGTTTGTACTGGCGATATGGTGAGTATCTTCTATACCCTTGATCTAGATGGTGTTGCAGAAGAAGATCGTCGCCTATATCAGACAATTATCGAGCGTGATGAACAACACAACTTTACTCAGGTGCGTTTACTGCAAGATATGCCGCTACCTGAGGGAGCTTATAGTGGGGGGCTTCATATTGTCGGTCATTACACGCCACCAGTAGGGGACAATGATGGTAGACACGAATTTATTCTTGTGTCGCAAAGTCGTTATAAACGTTTTGGTGCCATCGAACCCGAGCAACAGACCCAAGGCGAGGGGAAAGCACTGCGCTTATTCGGTGGGGTCGAATTTTATGTGCCGAACTCGGGCTTCCAAGGATTCTACAAAAATACCTTTATCCCTCGATAATCACTTGTCTACCGCCGTCACGAATGTGGCGGCTTTTTCCATATTCCTTCTTTGTTTAGTTATAACTGACTTCTCGCTCTGGCTATGTGCTTTCTCGATGTCCACTCTTTGACTAGGGTTAATAGCACGAAAGAGCAAAAGACGGAGTGTGAGTATGAAAAACTGGCTACTGATTATAGTGTTCTATGCTGCTTCAGTGGGTCCTTTATGGGCTGCCGATGTCCTCTTGATTGAGAGCTATCACAAAGAATACGGCTGGGATGAAAGCTATATTCGTGGGCTTGAAAGTACGCTTGGCGATGATGTGACCCTACATACCTTTGAGATGGACACTAAACGCTTGCCGAAAGCTGATTACGACAGTCAAGCCGACAAAGCCTTCGCTATGTATCAACAGGTCGCGCCCGATGTGGTGGTACTGGGTGACGATAATGCGTTGGGTTACATGCTACCTCGATTACAAAATGAAGATATCGATATTGTATTTTTAGGTATCAATTCTAACCCACGTCGATTGATGGCCAAATATAGCGGTAAGGCGAGAGTAACCGGTGTGCTTGAGCGCCCGCTATTTGCGCGCAGTATGCGAGAGATTGGACAGATGTTGGGTAAAGATAAGCTCATTGTCAAAATCATGTTTGATGCAGGGACGACCGCGACCATTGCCACTGACCATATCAGTAAACAGTATCAGAGTTTGAAGAACAAACTGGGGATTGATGCCACGATTGAAAACCATGAGACGTTTGACGCGTGGAAAGCCTCGGTCAACAGTAGCGATGGCTACGACATTATTGTTGTGGGACTCTATCAAATTATCCGTGATAACGATGGCAATGTCGTCGATCCGGATAAGGTATTAGCTTGGACCAACCAACACAGTGCGATCCCTTTGTTTGGTTTCTGGGACTTTTCAGTGGGTAAAGGCCAAACCGCAGGTGGGGTGGTGTTATTTGGTGAATCGCAAGGCGTTCAGGCGGGAGAGTACGTCAATCGGATACTGGCTGGTGAAGAGGCGTCCTCTATTTCGGTGATTCATGGCAAACAAGGACGCGCCATTTACAGTGGGGCCGAGTTTACTCGCTGGGGACTTAATGCGCCAAATGGCTGGCGCAATATTGATTAATCGTGATGATTAAGCGACTTTATCAAGCGTGCAGGCGTGCCACCGTAGAGGCTGTCAGGTGGCACGTCGTGCTTCACCACCGCATTGGCGGCAATGACGCTGCGTGCGCCGATGGTGACGCCTTGACAGATCACCACATTACCGCCAATCCATACGTCGTCTTTGACCACAATCGGTTTACACCAGGTCTCCCAAGCGCGCCGGCTTCGATAATCAAGAGAGTGGGTTGCGGTGTAAAATTGGGTATTGGGGCCAATCAGCACATGGTTGCCAATCGTGATCGGGGCCCCATCCAGCATAGTGGCATTCATGTTGATAAAGGTGTTACTACCAATCTGTATGGTTTCGCCAAACTCACAATAAAACGGCGGTTGGATCACCGAACCCTCGCCGATAGTGTGTAATAACGTGTTGAGCAGTTGCTTTCTTGTTGCCGTCTCTACGCTTTGGTTGAATGCTTGCAAGGTTCGTGTGGCGTGGTCCCGTCGGATATCAATGGAGCCATCGCTGTCATCAAACACAAGTCCTTGGCACATCTTTTCCCATTCGGTCATGGTTTCTCCTTATTATTCGTGAATAGCGATAAAGGTTGGTTCTCGCCGCATTGTCTCAATTTGTGTGGGAGAGAAAACAGCAATTATCCCTTGCGTCTTTTTCCTCTTTCTATTCTTTTCCCATTTATATGGCAACCGAACAAAAAAACGCCACTCGGCAGTGGCGCTTGGTAACATTTTTTTAGTGCTTAGTGCTTAGTGCTTAACGAAAATAAACACGCACATCGGTTTGGCTTCGGCTTCCATCACCTACAAGTAGCAAGTGCAGACGCTGCTGGTCACGTAAATCAACTTCGATGTACTGGTTGCTGCCCGGTACGTTAGAGGCTGCTTGGTTTTGTGCTTGCGTGGGCCAGTAATCCTCGGCGGCGAATACGCTCAGATCCCCCGCGTCACCATCCGCCATGACCCACACTTGCGCCTTGGTGGCTCCCGCAGGTACATCGGCATACAGATAGCGACGTTGATAAACGCTAATACTGTTTGGGCTGGCGACGTTAAGTTGCGTTGGGCGCAAGTCATCAGTGCCTGCCGGTGTTTCAGGATCTGGCTCTGGGATTGGCTCGGGTTGCACTTGGCCCTCAGCATTCACTTTGACAGTGACATCGGTAAAGTCACCGCGACCTGTGACACTTAAGGTATACCGACCCGGTTTCACATCATTAAGGGTCACGGTTTCATTACTGGTTTGGTTCCACTCGGTAGCGTCAAAATCGTAATAGTGCGCTTGACGGTCTTTCGCCACGTACAGATCCGCGTTGCCCTGTCCTTCGATACTAAATGTCAGCGCACTGGCAGATTGGGCTAGGTCAATTTGATACAGGTGCTCACTGTATGCTTGCCCACTAATGGTAACGGTTTGACCGAGAGACAGTGTCGTCACCTCTGGCTCTGGCTTGGGCTCGGGATCAGGGTCTGGACGCGGTGGTTCACCGCCATCGGTGTCTTCTAAGGTGGTCAGCCACTGCGCAAACTCTTGGTCATAACGATGGCCATAGTCTTTGACTAAATTTGCCCACTGCTCGAATTTCCCGGTGCGACCCGCATCAAGCAAAGTTTCCACAGCCTCTGGGTGCTTTTCAAACAAGAAGCGTACCGCCAAATAGCCCCAACGATAGATGCGATTAACATCATTCTGATAGCTGGTGGCAAAAACGTCACTGAGCGAGTAGCCGCCTTCTTTGCCCAAGCGTATTGCTTCGGCATAGTCATCACCATGGGCCATATACTCCGCAAAGCCTTCTAGCCACCACACAGTATGGCCGTGGCGAAGCACGTCATTGAAGTCGCCGTACATGTTAAATCGGCCATCCAGATAGTGAACGTACTCGTGCTCAAGGTTCCAAATGGAAAGCGATTGGCCATTATCATTACGGTACGCAATAAAACGGGCTTGGTTGTCTGGGTCGGCAGGGTTTCCTTCTAAGTATTGACCACCATTATCCGTCGAGTTACCAAACAAAAATGAGGAATAGGTTTTGTAGTCGGACGGGTTATCAAACACCACAACTTCAACGCTGTCGTTCAGATCGTCGGCGACCGCTTGATAACCTGAGTTAACGGTTTGGTGGAAGGCAACTTCTTTGTTGTGCAGGCTTTCACATGCCTGTTGCGATTGCGCTTGCGTCATGCTTTGTGAACGAATGATCGCCGGACCGTCACATTGGTGACGATAAGGCATTACTTTGGCTTCCAGCGTGGCTTTGGCGTCAGACAGACCTAATTCGGCCATCTTATCGGGCGCATAAGCATCCACCATTTCTACCATGCCCACCCAAACAGCGTCATTTTTTCCGCCCAGCGGGAAACGGGGTAATAGATCACGATAATGGCTAATCACACGATCTCGCACGCTGGCTTGGGGCGCCATCAATAGTCGTCCCATTTCGCGGACAGTGTTTGATACCAATAACGCCCCGTGGTCGCTGTTGGAGAGCTGAGGATGATTGACGACGAACTGGTAAAGGCGGTCAATCAAGGAAAGATCAGCAGCGAGCACATCGTAAAAGGCTTGACGAGATTGGTGGCCCGCCATGGCGCGGAAAAGGTTATTGAGTGCATCTGCGTAACGGCGTTCGTCTAAGCGGTCTTGTTTCAGATTTTCAAGCAGTTGAATTTGTAGGTCTAGGGTTTGCGGCAAGCGCTTGATGCTGTCGGCCATCAGCGTTAAACCATGTAAAGCATCGGTTTGGGCGCTGCCCTTTGCCGTGGCGTAAGGCGAGCGTAAGAAACTATTGATGGCATCCGCAAGACGATCATCTAGCGAATCAGAATAGTCAGGACTCGCCTTGTCACCATAGAAGCGAACATAGTAGGCTGCACGTACATACTCAGCTAAGTTAGCAATTTGGCGGGCTTGGTCGTCCTCACCCTGATAATTGGCAATGGTCTGCGATAAACGCTGTGCCACTTTGCTTACAAAAGTTTCTTGGTAGAGGTTGCTGTATCGAATAGACGTGGTGTCATACCAGCTGGTAAAGCAACTGCGTTCAGCACTCATAATGGCTTGGAGTGGCGTGTTGCTGGCCGCTAAATCGGCAATGTCACATTGAACATCAGCCCATGCACTGGTGCTGCTGAATGCGGCGAGGGCCATCAGTGCTGATAAAGGTTTAGGTCGGGAAGGGAATAATGTATACATTTCAGGCTCCTAGATATAATTAGGCGGAGCCGTTATAACGATTTTACCGACATGCTTGGGTTATAAAGCCCAAAAGTTAGGGCTTGGTTCCGTTTTCTTTGTCTATTCTGCTATTCATGCATCAATATTGCCCAATCGATAAAGCGCTAAGCTTCTTTTTCGCGCAGATGCAACTTCGCGATCCGTTTAGTGACGGTATAAACACGTTTGAGAGACTCGGTCCACTCCATCTCAATACTAAACAGTTGTAAGCGGTTGGCATCATCCTCCACCAGACGCTCAGCTTGATGGGCGAGAACTTTATCAAGCAGGGCGTTCAGCTCGCGCTTCGCATGCAAGACGTGCTTAGCGCGCTTATCGTCGCCTCTCCGAATCGCATTGACACAATCCAGCAACGCATGGGTCACTTTTTCTTGCATCACATCAAGGGTTGCGCGCATTTTATTGCTGATCGTGATTTCAGCGTTGAGAGATTTTTCCATTATCGGGATTAGCGTATTGGCAATCAGGTCCGCAATACTCTCCAGTTGGTCGGTCATGCTAATTAACGCCATTTGTCGTTGGCTCTGCGCGTGACTGAGTGGTTCTTTACGCAGCCTGCCTAAATAAAACAAGATGTGTCCGTGCAGGGCATCGACCTGATTTTCGATTTCATCAATTTGTTTTAGTGCGGCGATCGCCGCGTCGCGTTGTGGCTGGCTTGCCAGTTTTGAGGTAAGTGGCGGCAAGGTATTCATCATATTACAGACCCGCCGTCCAATACGGCCGATCTCAAGTTGCGCCTGATCCATCGCGATATCCGGCGTCATCAATAACTCTTTCGCCAGATATTTGGGCGTGATAATGGGCTGGTCGCTGCTGAGTGGTTTTTTCGAGCGTGGTACAATCTTTTTCGCTAACCAAACAAAACCACTAGCGAATGGCAGCATGATCAGTGTGTTTAGTACGTTAAACAATGTATTGGCGTTGGCAATTTGCCGCGGCAGTTCAGCACCTAAACGGTCAACTCCTGTCAGCTGTGAGTGACTTGGAGAGAGCGCGACGCTCCAATCACTTAATAGCGAGATCAGTGGCAGCCAAATCATGACGCCGATGATATTAAAAAGAATATGAATGCTGGCGGTTTGTTTGGCTTCTCGGGATTTTCCGATAGAGGCGAGAAGTGCTGTCACACAGGTACCAATATTGGCGCCCATTGCAAGGGCAATACCGCTTTCCAGTGAAATAAAACCTTGTCCTGCAAGGACAATCACGATCCCAGTTGTTGCTGAGGACGACTGAACCAATGCGGTAAACAGCGCCGCAAGTAAGATCGCGAGCAGAGGGTTATCCATGGTTGCCATCGCGTCGATAAAGGGCTGATAATCGCGTAGCGGTGACATGGCATCGCTCATCACATTCATACCCAGAAAAATCAAACCTAGGCCGAACAGCATATTGCCGTAGTGTTTGGTTTGGTCGGCCTTGGCGATAAATTGAGTGAGAAAGCCCGCAGCGACCATCACGTATGCCGCTTTGGTGATCTTAAAGGCAACAATTTGCGCAGTAACCGTGGTACCAATATTGGCACCCATAATGACCCCAGTCGCTTGGGCAAGTGACATCAGGCCTGCTGAGATAAAACCAATTAACAATACCGTGGTAACGGAAGATGATTGAATCGTGGCGGTAATGCCGGCACCGGTGAGCACGCCAGCCACGCGATTGGTGGTCAGTTTGGCGAGTAAAGTTTTCAATCGGCTACCGGCGGCGCTTTTAAGGGCATTAGACATTTTGTCCATGCCATAGAGAAACAGTGCTAGTCCGCCGAGTAGTCCCATGATCATACTAGGATACTGAATGTTCTCAGCATTGCCTTGCATGGCCCAAACGAGTGGGGAACACAATAAGAACAGCAGCGCCACAAGCTTGGCGCGAAATGTGTTAGAAAAAATCGTCAGATGCATTCAATCTGCCCAATTATCTGATTATCACCAATAATCATTAACATAGATGTAAAGAAGCAGTAATGCGAATGTCACTTTCAGGGAGAGGGCAGAATCTTGGCGTGATCACAGTCGTGAGGAAATGGTGTGCGAAACTCTCATAAAAGAGCGGCCAGCCGTGGCTAGCCGCAAATCAACAAAACAGCGATATTAGCCTTGGCAGCTTCCTTGATATTGCCAAACCCATTGATTCGAGAACGGATCAATGCCCCAGTTATCTTGTGCCGCTTGGAACAGATGCCCTTGGTATTGAACGCTGACGCCGGAGTAGTAATAGTTGTAGGTTCCCCAGCTAGGGACGTTGCTACAGCGGTTTTGCTCGATACTACGGTCATCAAGGCGTGCGATTACGTTTGTGGAGTAGTCTACCTTGCTGGTGACAGTGACATACAGATCCATGCCCTGAATTTCACTAAAACCGCAGTATTCCTCGTTACCTGCGTTGGTGGACGCACAGTCATGATCTTCGGCGCTCGCTGGACGGCCAACCGCCGTATATAACTCAACGTCACCCTGACCACGATAAGTTTGTAGCCATACCGTACCGCGTGGCGCATTCTTAATCACAAACTGGTGAGCCGTACCTGCGTAGCCGTGAAGTTCCACTGGCTGATCGAAAGTGAGCGGTACCACTTCAGGCGTCGGCTGCGGCTCTGGATCTGGGGTAGGCGTTTCACCGGTTCCTTGGCAGCTTTGGGTTTGGATGCCAACTTCAGCAAAGGCTTGGCTGACAGCGCCGGCCGAATAGTTTAGCGCCTTCGCGGCTTCACATACGCCATCGGCACCTTGTTGGAAGCTCGAGTTAGGTTGCCAATACAATTGGTTGGCGGTGGCAAACGCGGTAAACGCTTTTTGGATATTCCACTCTGCGCTGGTGGCAAGATGGTAAAACGCTTTGTTGAAGATACCTGAGCTAAAGTGCACGTCGATGCCAGGATAATAACGGTCGACATGACCAATGGAGCGTCCATCTTGGCTTGGATTGATGAAATAGCGCATCGCATCGCTATATTTCATCACGTCTTCACCCATTTTCCAGTTGAAGTCGCCATAAACATACTGACCAAGTGCCGCGGCGGCGATATCAGAGAAAGATTCGTTCATGCCTCCCGACATGCCGCGATATTCGAGCCCTGAATTTTGTTCAGTAAAACCGTGGCTGACCTCATGGGCAATCACATCCCAAGTGGTTAACGGATACATGCTGCCGTTGCCGTCACCAAAGGTCATTTGTTGTCCGTCCCAGAATGCATTGCCGTAGCCTTGACCATAATGGACACGCATGGTGAGCTTTTGACGGATAGGGCGTACGCCGAGCCAATCTTGATACATTTCAAAGACTTTTTGTCCAAAGTACTGCGCATCATTCATGGGTGCATAGGCCCCGTTGACTTGGCGGTAGTTGTTCTGGGGACAACTAAATTGGTGAACACTTCCACCCCATTCCTGATTGTTCATGTTGACTGTGACAACGTTGGGGCTATCCATTTGGCAGTAGCGGTTGACTTCAAAGCCGCCCAGTTGAGTATTAGGGCCGAAGGTATAGCGCCCACTTTTTTGGTTACCGCCGGGGCCGCCAGCTTCTAAGTGTGCGATCCCTTCCCAGCTGTCTAATATATCTCCCGATTTCGCATCGACGATTTTCATCGGACGCGAAGGATGACCGTTATCGCTGGCAAGGTAGTCAACTTTATAGACGAGACGCGCTGTTTGTTGTTCGTCCAACCAGATCAATAATTCCGTGTTTGCATCCGCTTGGTGAAAATGACGATTGCCTTGGCTCGTTTGACCTTGAGCAATCGCAATAGCCTGCTGCTGGTTAATCATGGGGAGAGTGCCACCAATATCTTGTTCGATATCAGTGACAACGTCACCTTTAACGCTTGGCGCAAAGCCTCGTGCGGCGGTGTTTTCAACCACAGAATAGCCGTAAACCGGAATGCCATGGTGCAGTTGCTGCTTACGAACTAGTGATTGATTGCCCACTTGCAGACGCGATTTCTCACGAAAACTGAGTACAGGCGCTGCCGCCGCGGAGCGTGCCGTATTGGCGTCTAGTGCTTGGCTAAGATCCAAATCAGAGGCATCAACGATGGTGGCGGCGTGGGCGGAAAACGCAAAGGGGAGCAAGAGTGCGAGCGGTGTTTTACGCATAAAATCCTCGAGTTAGTGAGACAAATCGCCCGTTACTATCCACATTACTGAATAACTAAAAATGTGATCGCTATCAAATTGAGGATCTGGTTCAAAAAATGTCTAGAAAAGTGGTATCCCTATTCCATGTTCAACAGATATGGTAAGAAAAAACAGACAGCACGCGATTCAACCAGTTGTTTATCAACTGGTGTGCTACGCTAAACAGGCATCGAAAGCGCGGGTTTGAGGTAGTGAACGTTGTTGTTTAAGGGTCGAGTTAGTATCGGGCTTATCGTATGGCTGGTCTCGTTCAGTACGCTTGCTGTTGAGCAACCTTGGCAGCAACCGAGTTATATTCAAGATGCGTTTTATCGCATTGCGCTGAAAAGTGAATATGTAGAAGGTGAACATGGTGTTCGTAAGTGGAGAGAATCCGTGCGCTATACCGTGTCGCATGTCGTCAGCGACAGCGAACTTCACAATAAACTCGTCCGCTACCACCTTGACCATTTGCAAAGCTTGACGGGGATAAACTTTATCCCGGCTTCGCACCCTAAAGCCGCTAATCTGACCATTGTATTTACCAACCACCAACGCTTTTTAGACGATGCGCGGCAATACTTTAAAACCAACGATGTCACCCCATTACGCAAAGCGGTCTGTGCGGCTAATTTTGCCGTTGATAAAAATGGTTGGATACGGCGTGCAGCGGTCGTGATCCCAGTTGATTTGGCGCGATCTAAAGGTAAGTTAGTCGCCTGTGTGGTTGAAGAGCTAACCCAGATCATGGGGCTGCCCAATGACGACGATAACGTGTTTCCTTCCATTTTTAATGATCGCACGCCGGAACAACTATTAACGGGTTTAGACGGCTTGTTACTGCGACTTTTGTACTTGCCAGACATACAAGCCGGACAAAATTGGCGTCAGGTGGAGCCAATCATTGCGCCGGTGATTGAGTCGTGGGCGCGCGATGGGACGATTGAGCATGCCCATCGCGCCGTGAGAACCGGTGAGTTGTATCAGTTATTAGGGTGGTGATGTGGAATGGCTCCGCGTTCATTCTACTCGTCTATGCGGCGTGTTGATCGGAAAGCACGCGCGCTGCGAACTCCCGCCATAATCGACGATAATACATGGCTGCAGCGGTTCCCTTGCCGATATCGGTGACAGGCGCACAGGTCACGCCCATTTTTTCTACATCGCTACTAAAGGGCACATGAGAATCCAACATAGCAGGGTATTGTTTCTGCATCCGATGCATGGTGTCGACGTGTAAGCGCTTTGTTTTCTGCACCATCGAGAAAAAGGGGTGAATACGCGCCACATCAAAATCATGGGCGATAAAATACTGATAAAGCTGTTCAAGCGTGCGTTCAGAAAGCGTCGTCGGGATCACGGGGGTCAGCAGTTCATCACAATGGCGGAATACGGCATCAGACAGTGCGGAAAGAGAGGGCGGACAATCGAGTATCACGATATCGTAGTCATCCTTGACGGCTTTAAATCGACGTTTGAAGAGACTTTTTGACCCGCCTTTCTGTGAAGCTAGAAAAATATCGAAGTCTTTAAAATCATGGTGCGCCGGTACCACATCAAGGTTGGGGTAGTGACTGGGTTGAATGGACTTTTTAAACTTTTTATCTCGGGTAAAGAAGCTGTCTTGTCCTAAATGCTTGGATGGTTTGAGCTTAAAGTAAAACGATGACGCGCCTTGCGGGTCAAGATCGCAAAGCAAGACGCGATAGCCGCTTTCTGCCATCAAATGTGCAATATTCACCGACGTCGCCGTTTTTCCCACACCACCTTTGTTACTGTAAACCGCAATAATTTTCATCGTTTTCTTCCCATCCCCATGCGTGAGTCGCCATCGTTTTTAATATCATCCATTTGTTTTGATACGGTATGAAATCGATGAAACCCTATCTACCTCTGTAGCCGTTTTATTTAACAATTTGTGACAAAACAAAAAGAGAAGGGCGTGCCAGCTTATCTTGTTGCAAGTGAGGCTGAGAGGCGTGTGAAGCTGGTATAAAGCAATCACGCCACATCATTGCTTTGTCCAATCACACAAATTGTTCAAAGTGATTTAGACATTTCGCTAACTTAGACAACACTTAAAGAACGGGACAACCATAGCCACGCTACGCGGCATACACATTTTGATATGACGTGGTTAGCAGGTATATGGCGTGAGTTAAGTATTGAAGAGGGGGCGACATGGAGTCGATCAAAGTCAAAGATTATATGAACAAGCGGCCGGTGACATTCTCGCCAGATATGCCACTATCCAGTGCGCTGGAAAAATTACTGCGAAGCCAACAAACTGGTGGACCCGTGATTGATGCTAACAAGCGTTTAGTGGGGTTTATTTCCGAGCAAGATATGCTGCAGCAATTGCTAAGAGACAGCTATCACTGTCAAGACTCCCACTCTGTGTCTGATTGTATGACGCCGAATGCACTCGCGGTGCAATCAGAAGACAGTATCATTAAGCTGGCCGAAATGATGATGCCCACCAAGCCTAAGCTGTATCCAGTGGTTGATGACGGTAAATTGGTAGGGATTATCACTCGGCGAGACGTTCTCCGTGCGATCAGTACTCAAATGGGAGAGTGCCTCACGCATCCTGTCTAAATGAAAGACTCAAGCGTCTTGCGCTGTTTCTTTGAGGGGAGAAGTGGCCAAGGCGTTTTTCTTTGCGCGCTTTCGAGTACGAGGAAACGATGTAACTTATCAATATCACTCACACGTGCGCTATCCCAAACTGTGCTGATCCCAAACCAGCACTGTGGTGGAGATTGGGTATGATATTTATCATCATACCCTGACACACTGCCCATTAATGCCTGCACAACTTCATTCACTGTCACGCCAGTTCTGGCGCTATACGTTACCTACCGTGGCCGCTATGTTGGTTAATGGTCTTTATCAAGTCATTGATGGCATCTTTATCGGTCATGTCATGGGGGCTGATGGCTTGGCAGGCATTAACCTGATTTGGCCATTGATCGCAGGCATGTTAGGGATTGGTCTGATGATTGGTGTTGGCGCTGGGGCGAAAATAAGTGCTGCGCGAGGAAAAGGGCATGATCCCTCCGGGCATCACACGCTCGCGGTCGCGATCGGATTAGTGCTACTTCTCAGTGTTTTTCTTAGCTTCGCACTGGTCGCGTGGGGCGAATATCTACTAGCACTTCAAGGCGCAGAGCAGGTGCCGCTGGCTTTTGCGGTGCAATACTTAGATGTACTGGTTTGGGCCAATGTGTTTACCCTCGGTTCGATGGCGGTGCCCATTTTACTGCGTAACGACGATCAACCCGGCTTGGCGACGCGATTGATGATGTTAGGCGCGCTGCTCAATATTGGTTTTGATCTGGTGTTTATCGTCTGGCTTGAGTGGACATTAACCGGCGCTGCCATTGCCACAGCGTTAGCTCAAGCGGCGGTAACGCTGGTAGGCGTCAGCTACTTTTTTTCTCGGCGCAGTCGGTTGCAAGTTATTTGGCCGTCATGGTCACAGGCTTGGTCAATCACACGGCATATCTGTGCAATCGGTGCGGCGAGTTGGATTATGTACGGTTATAGTGCTGTGATGGTGGCGGTGCACAATCACCTTTTAATGCTGCACGGCGGAAAACTGGCGGTAGGGGCGTATGCCGTGATCGGCTATGTGGTCATTGTGTACTATTTGCTCGCCGAAGGGGTAGCCAATGGGATGCAACCTTTAGTGAGCTTTTATGCGGGTGCCAGTCAGCCACACTGGATAAAGCGGTGCTTATTGATGGCGTTGTGTTGTGTCTTAGTGACGGGCGTTGCCTTTGTGGCAGTGATCAATGGCTTACCCAACACCTTGGCACGCGTATTTGTTGGTAGTGGCAATCCGGCCTTACTGGATAGCACAGTCAATGGGTTACGGTTGCACCTGATCCTTCTGTTTCTCGATGGCTTTATTGTCGTTGCCGCCGCGTACTTTCAAGCCATTCATCACGGGCGAACCGCGCTAATGATCAGTATCGGTAATATCGTACTGCAACTCCCGTTTTTATTTCTCTTTGCGTCATATTGGCAATTGGATGGGGTTTGGCTGGCCTATCCGGCCTCTAATTTGGCATTGGCAATACCTGTGGGGGCATGGTTAGCGATCGATCTGCGACGCCGCCTCCGTCATTTGTCGCCAACAGATGCGAATGTAGGCGATTTTTGCTGAAAATGTCGACAACATTACTCACTGTCTTTGAGGTAAATAACCTCGCTAATTCAATGATTAGCAGCGATATTGACGCATAAAGTTCGATACTTGGTGCCAAAATCACAGATTTCTGCTATTGTGCCGCGAATCAGACACACCGAGGCGTCAGGCAACTGTTGGCGATACTCGCAGTGTCAAACAACTAAAAACGATAAGCAGGATGCTGAGATGTCGTTGGGATGTGGAAGCCAGCATTGACTTCAACGTGAATAACATGAGGTAAAAGACAAAGGTCAAATTGGATTATCAGGGAGGATGTGATGAGAGAAACAAAGAGGTTATATGTATCAACTCAATTCTATTGGTGCACTAGAGTCATTTTTGATCGCCATTGGTGTGCTTTTTCTAGGCCATTTTGTTAATTCAAAAATTCCTGCATTACGTAAATTTAACATCCCCGAACCTATTGTCGGCGGATTAATTATTGCCTGTGTTATTGCAGTGCTGCATTCAAACGGTATAGATTTTAAATTTGACTTGCCGTTAAAAAGCACCTTTATGCTAATGTTTTTTGCCACTGTGGGTTTAGCGGCTAATTATAAACAATTGGTGAAAGGTGGGTTAAAAGTATTTTGGTTCCTCGCTATCGCTTCTTTCTACATTATTATTCAGAATGCGATTGGGGTGAGCTTTGCATCGATGCTTGGCTTGGATCCACTGATGGGCCTTGTGGCTGGCTCCATTACCTTGTCTGGTGGGCATGGCACAGGCGCGGCATGGGCACAGATATTGACCGATGAATACGGTATCCAGAGCACGCTCGAGATTGCAATGGCCTCCGCCACACTCGGTTTGGTCATTGGTGGCATTATCGGCAGCCCGGTTGCTCAACGCTTGATTAATAAGCACCAATTAGAATCAGAATATGGTCGTGGCACGACGACACATCAGAAATATCCTGAGTTGGTGACCTATAACGAAAATGAAGAAGACAAAGTAACCGCAAAGAAAGTGATCGAAGTCTTATTCATCTTATTGCTTTGTATTACGGGCGCGCGTTATTTATCGGAATGGGTTAATAGCTTTAATATTCAGTGGTTAATGATCCCAGACTTTGTATATGCCTTGTTTTTGGGTGTGATTGTTACCAATACCCTTGAGATCTTTAAATTTAGAAAGCTGGAATCAGAAACGGTTGATATGGTTGGGACAGTGTCATTGTCACTATTCCTTGCCATGGCGCTGATGACATTGAAGCTTTGGAATATTCTCGATCTGGCTGTCCCTTTCTTGATTATTCTTACCATTCAGTCGATCGTAATCGGTATCTTTAGCTATTACGTCACATTTAAGTTGATGGGAAGTAACTACACAGGGGCAGTTATTGCCGGTGGTCATTGTGGCTTTGGACTAGGTGCCACGCCGACAGCCGTGATGAATATGGGATCGATTGTTAATCGTTTTGGCCCGGCACCTCAAGCCTTTATGGTGGTGCCCATTGTCGGTGCTTTCTTCATCGATATCGTGAACCTTATCATTCTGCAGGGCTACATTTTTATTATTCAGTAAACCGAACGCGCTCAGTGCTAATCACTGAGCGCACTTTTCGCTTTCTTTCCCCGCATCACAGCGCTTTCCCTTTATCCAAGTACTTTCCCCGACCCACAACGTAAGACAAATGCGATGAATTTCGATCATCGCTTGACTCTGGAGTGGGCTCCAACCCTTATAGTAGGTATAAACGTTCGATATACCGCCAATAAGGAGCCGACTATGTGTAAACACTGTGGATCGCACCATTGTCATCAACCCCATCATCAAAACCCGACTACCTCTGCGCTTGAAACCACACAATGTACGCAAGACAGCGGCTGCTGTAGCAGTCATGCGGAGGGCGAGGGTAACGCCGGCGATGACGACCCGGATGGGCATTGCCACGCGCATGCTCAGCGACAACGTGCAGACACCTCTTCTGAGCGCGCATCAATCGATTCAGTGAATGCGCACGAGTGGGGCGTGACCGGTATGGATTGTCCGAGCTGTGCCGCGAAACTCGAAAAAGCCATTCTGGCAACGTCAGGCGTAGCGCAAGCACAGGTGATGTTTGCAACGGAGAAACTGCGTGTTACTTATACGGCCGATGCACAGGCTTCTACCGAGCGTGCTGTTGAACAAGCCGCCCAAAAAGCGGGCTTTCCTCTCGTCGCTCTCAACCAAACACAACCTGAGGTAACCGGATGGAAAAAGTGGCGGCAAGATGCGCTGTTATTCGGGCTAATTGCGGTCATGGCGGTGGCGTGGGGACTCCACTATTGGTCTGAGCCTTTATCGGGAGCGCTGTTTACTTTGGCGACCTTAGTTGGACTGGCGCCAATCGTGGGCAAAGCGATACGACTGGTCAAAAGCGGATCACCTTTTTCTATTGAAACACTGATGAGCATCGCCGCACTCGGGGCCTTGTACTTGGGTGAGACCACCGAGGCCGCGATGGTGCTGGTACTGTTCCTGATTGGTGAAAGACTGGAAGGTTATGCTGCCTCACGGGCACGAGATGGTATTCAGTCACTGATGGCCTTGGTTCCTGAGATAGTGACTCGCGTTCATGCATCTGGTGAGCGTGAAACCGTGGCGGCGAGCGCACTGCAACCAGGGGATGTGATTGAAATTAGCGCTGGCGAGCGTTTGCCTGCAGACGGCCAGTTGATGGGGACAATGGCAAGCTTTGATCAAAGCGCCCTGACGGGAGAGCCTATCCCGGTTGATATTGAGGTCGGTGATGCTGTGATGGCAGGCAGCCTTGCGACCGATAAAACGGTCCAGCTTACCGTCACATCCGCACAAGGCGAAAATGCGATTGACCGGATCTTACGTTTAATCGAACAGGCTGAGTCGAAAAAAGCACCGATTGAGCGGTTTATCGATAAATTTAGCCGTTGGTATACGCCGACCATGATTGCGCTTGCCGCATTAGTCGTTGTGGTCCCGCCGTTGTTTTTTGCCGCCAGTTGGCAAGAGTGGTTGTATCGCGGCCTTGCTCTGCTATTGATTGCGTGTCCATGTGCATTGGTGATTTCAACGCCGGCAGCGATCACATCAGGTCTGGCGACGGCAGCGCGTCGAGGCGCGCTGATTAAAGGCGGTGCAGCGTTAGAAATGCTCGCCAGTGTCAATGCGGTGACTTTTGATAAAACGGGGACGCTCACTGAGGGTAAACCGACTGTGACTGATGTGCTGACATGGCAAGGTGATGAGAAGGATTTACTTAAGTATGCCACGGCAATCGAGCGAGGCAGTCATCATCCACTGGCCAAATCCTTGGTGCTTTATACCGCCGAGCGAGGCATTGAAGTGCCAGAAGCACGTAATATCCAAGCGCAAGCGGGACAGGGTGTGAAAGGGGATGTCGATGGGTGCCGGATTCGCTTAATTGCACTCGATCGACTGACGGATGATATGTTGACACCGAATCAGCGACACCAAGCCGGAGAGATTGCACAGCGAGGTGTCACGGTGGCGGTCGTCATGGTTGAGGGCGCACCGTACGGACTGATTGGCTGGCGTGATACCTTGCGGGACGATGCCAAGCAAGCCGTCAACCAATTACGTGATTTGGGCATTCATCCGGTGATGCTAACCGGTGATAATCCGGCTGCAGCAGCAGAGATTGCAGGAGAGCTGGGTATCGACTTTCGCGCGGGCTTATTGCCGGAAGATAAAGTTCATGCTGTTGAAGCCTTAGCGAAACACTATCGTGTTGCTATGGTGGGAGACGGTATTAATGACGCACCGGCGATGAAAGCGGCGCAATTAGGCGTAGCGATGGGCAGTGGTACGGATGTTGCGCTTGAAACGGCCGATGCGGCGTTAAGTCATAACCGTTTGACTGAATTGCCCGGAATTTTACAGCTGGCGCGCGCAACGCAAGCGAACGTCCGTCAAAATATTACCATTGCGCTAGGGCTAAAAGGTATCTTTCTGGTCACGAGTGTCTTGGGGATCACCGGTCTCTGGGTGGCGGTGTTAGCGGACAGTGGCGCGACGGCGCTGGTCACGTTGAATGCATTACGGCTGTTGAGAGATAAGCGCCAATAAAGCTGACAGCGCTTGTCTGTATACACCGTCATAAAGTGATAGCGGTCTCTAAATTCTGAAATCTGTAAGGATTGACAGTGTAATAGGTCGATAAAAGTCACATAAATACCCGAAGAATTGGGTATCCTAGACGCATAACAACTTCGAGTTCAGGCCTGCTTTGGCAGGCCTTTAATCATTTGAAGATGCTGCTGACAGCATCCAGCGAGGAGACTGATTATGTCTGATACCCCTGTATTCCACCTTGGCGTTAACCATGCCGACCTACAAGGCGCCACCACTGCGATTATTCCCGGCGATCCTGCGCGAGTAGAAAAAATCGCGAACCTGATGGACAACCCAACCTTTCTTGCCTCTCAGCGCGAGTATACCTTGTATCTAGGCTGGTTAGACGGTAAGCCTGTGGTGGTTTGCTCAACCGGTATCGGTGGCCCATCAACCTCGATTGCGGTTGAAGAACTGGCGCAATTGGGTGTGCGTACCTTCTTGCGTGTCGGCACTACCGGCGCTATTCAACCTAACATTAATGTTGGCGATATGATCGTCACCACAGGGTCTGTTCGCCTTGATGGCGCGAGCACCCACTTTGCACCGATGGAATTCCCAGCCGTGGCTAACTTCGATGTGGCAACGGCCATGAAAGCGGCGGTTGATGAAGATGGCGCAACGGTTCACACCGGTGTGACTGCATCAAGCGATACCTTCTATCCGGGCCAAGAGCGCTACGATACCTTCAGTGGTCGTGTCGTGCGTCGTTTCCAAGGCTCGATGCAAGAGTGGCAAGACATGGGCGTACTGAACTTTGAAATGGAGTCCGCCACGCTACTTACCATGTGTGCTAGCTCAGGTCTGCGTGCTGGCTGTGTTGCGGGTGTGATTATTAACCGTACCCAAAAAGAGATCCCTGACCACGCAACGCTTAAAGAAACCGAAGCGCGCTCGATCAAGATTGTGGTTGAAGCTGCTCGTAAACTGCTGTAATTCAGACATTGCGGTATCAAAAAAACGCGGTGCTCATCATGAGCGCCGCGTTTTTTTATGGTGTTTTAAGTGCGCCAGTTAGCTGGTGCGAATCGCGACGGTGCCACCGGCGGCGACAAACCAATCATAAAGGTGGGTACGCAGGTTACCAAGTTGATCAGGACCAATCAGTGCTAAGCCCAGATCGGTAGCTCGAGTAATATCGTGATGGCGCAACGGACGGAAGCTCACCAACATCGCTCGCGCCTGTAACCCTCCAAGCAGATCGCGCAGCGACTCTAGCTTGTACAAGGTGTCATCGCCATCGCTCGACATGCCTTTGGTTTTACACTCAATAATATGCAGTTTGTTATTGACCACGGTAGCCACATCAAGCTCGTTACGCACTTCGCGCTCGCCAATCTGGCGATACACTTGCACGGAAAGTGAATTATCTTGAATGGTTGGCATTTCTTTTTGAATGGACGTGACGGTGTAATGCACGTAGCTTTCTAACCATTCACCATTGGCAAAGCGACGTGCTTCCTCGCAACTAAAGGTCAACACCCCATTTTGGTATGTCGCGAGCCCAGCTTCAGTCAGATCGTCAAGCAGCATACCGAGTTCACGGTAGCCTTGCTGTTTCTCGCTTAACGTCACATCAAGGCACTGTTCCTTGCGACACGTGGTGGCTAAATAGTTCAGTGTCGCCAAGCCGGGTCCTAATTCATAAGCATTACTGGCCCATTTTTCGCCCAAACGATAAATATCATCGGTTAAACAACCCACTACATCTTCATCATGACGCTCACAACGGGCGCCAAAAATCGTGAGGTATTCGGTCAAGCTAATATGGTCTTCGACTTGCTGTTGTGGCAACCCGTCTGGATACAACCAGCATAATTCATCGCTATAAGGCTCAATGACATAGCTGGGCCATTGATAGGTGCGAAAAACTTCATAAGCAGACAGCAGTTGATGACGCAGACCACAGCTCGCGTTAAAAAGGATATCTTCAGAGGTGGTGCTAAGCTGTTCGGCCAGTTGTTTCACTTGGCTTTTTAATTCACGGATATTGATATCATCGGAAATTTCAAAAAACTCGGTTTCGATGCCTTTTGGCGCAAGTACGCGGGTAAGGCGTTCAAATTCTAGGTCTTGCTCAAGGGTGCCTATTAACACCAACTTGCTCACCGGCAGTTGCTGGTGTAACACGGGGGTGACCAATCGGACGGGATCCGAGTCGATGATTCCTACATGAATAGCCATAATTGCTCCAGGCGGGCGATGCGGCTAAACGAGCCGCTAAAAATATAAGTGTATACCCTAGCTTCCAAACGAGTCATTTGGGTATAGCGTTAAGTCACTTAGGTGGCTTTGTTAATAATATCCGGTCTACGACTAGGGCTTTCAACCGTCAACAACGTAAATTGTTGTAAATTGACATCCCGCTGACTTAGCGTTGGCGTGCCAGTCGAGTATCCGCACGCAACGCGAGTATTGGTACACAGGGTGAGTCACCGAAGGCGGAACCTTGGCCCCGCCGTTAATTATGCGCGACTTTGTTTCAGGGCTTGTTGGCGCAGCGTGAGTGTCAACTGGTTAAGCTCTGGCAGCATGCGCTGAATCAGTTGTAATTGCTGCAATACCATCGTCAGCGGTGTGTTATCGACAGTCTCTCCGTAGCCGCCGTGAGTCTGATGCATGTCATCAGTAGTTTGTAACGCCAGCAGTGCATCATGGTTGGTAGGCTGGGCCAGTAGCTCGGTTAATTGGGTTAATCCTTGGTGGATATCACGGTGAAGCTGGGCCACTTTTTGATGGTTGACCTCATCATCCATCCGGCTTCGATGCGCGCCAAGGGCAGAGATATAGCTTAGCATCGCGTTGTTTAAACATAAGAAACGGAAAGTTTCTTCGATATTGGTGCGATAGCGGCCGGGCTCCGCCAACATATTACTGATCGCGGTAGTCAGCTCCGCATCCGCATTGTGCGCTTGGCGCCGCGCAATTCGATAGGTAAGGGTGTCACGTTTACCTACTCGGTACTGAGCAATCACGTGGGCCAAATAGTCCCGATTGGCTTGCAAGGCTTCTGTCATGATCCCGCGGAGACGGTGCGCTTGCCAGTCGGGCAACACATAACGGACCGCCGCAACGGCAATCAAACAGCCAATAACGGTATCGCCCAAACGCGGTAAGATCACTGCGAAACCTTCCCCGAACTGACTAAAGCACATTAATACCAATAAGGTGATAAACAAGGTGGCTAGGGTGTACTGAACGGTGCGGAACGCGAAAAATAGCACCCCAGTGACGACCATCAAGGCCAATTGACTGCTGGGATCGGGAAACAGGTATAAGGCCGGCACGCCGAGTAGCAAGCCAGCCACAGTGCCGACAATCCGCTCTTTAAGCTTACTGCGTGTGGCTGAGTAATTGGTTTGGCAAACGAACTGAATGGTCATCAAGATCCAAAAGCCATGTTCAAGTGATAGACCTTGAATCACGCCATACCCCGCGAGGAGCGATAACGACAAGCGCACCGCATGGCGAAAACGCAACGATCGAAACGTCAGTTGTTGGCGAATGCGAAAGACCATCTCACCAAGCGAACGCGCATCGGGATCAGCCAATTCATTTTCTTGGGCGCGGCTATCAACTGCGAGGTTACTCAAACTCGCCAACTGCTGCTCAACCGTCTCCAGGTTTTTGTATAAAAACTGCAACTGATTTAGCAATGCGGTGCGAGTATGGCTGTCTTGGTGTTTAGCCAAATACGCCATCGATTGCTGGATAGCCGTTAACGCTTGCTGCCCTGCATGATGATGTTGATAGCTGATCCCCAACGAGAGCGCTTGCGCTACCTCACGGCATGCGCGCGCTTGCACATTGAGCAATGCTTCGAAGCGAAACAAAATGTCCGAGTGGAAAAAGTGGGCGGCAAGATCTTGGTAACGATAATGGGATGAGCTAACCCGCTCGTGAATGTCTTGGGCGATAAAATACGTTTGCAGCAAGGTTTGATGCCGCTGGGTCAGACGGCCGCGTCGTGCTCGCGCCAGTAATGATGCTTTGGCTTGGTTGAGCGCGGCTACCACTTGCGCATTTTGGTTGGCGGCGGCGATGCGGGTAGGTTGCGGAACCAATTCGGCAACCGGATGGAACAAACTAGACTTGGTTTCCATGTAAGTGGCGGTTTGACGAAAGACCGCTGCGAGCCGATGCTGCACGGGACGGTGCGGCCAAATCACAATCCAAACCAGTGATAGTAACCCGTACCAAAATGCGCCTGAGAGCAGCATCATGGGTTGAAGCCACAGATCACTGCCTTGCTCCATCCCCAACATGGTGTATACCGCCAGTAGCAATGAGGCAAAGGCGATGGTGCCATAACGCTCCCCAATAGCCCCCAGCATGATAAAGCCAAAACTGGAAACGGTTAGCCCTAATGCAAACAGCCAAGGCCAATCGTAAAGCAATTCAACCGAGAAAGAGGCGACCGCGAAGCAGGTTAGCGTCACGCCCAAGGCTTTTATCCGCCCCCATAGGTGATCATCCACTTCCGCTAATGCTGAAGCGATGACCCCGAGCACCAGTGGCGTGACAATATCGGTTCGACCAGCGTATCCCGCGTAAAGGGCAACCCCCATTAAAGCGATTAGGACGCGGATACTGTCATTGATGCGGTGGTTCGCCCAGTATTCGCGTAGCGTCAGTGGCATCGAAGGAAAGCGTGGCAACGAAAAGGACATAAAAACACGGATTAAGCCAACAATGAGGGCAAGATAGCAGAAAGATACTGAAAAACTAAGCGTCATCCGCGCGTTTTCGTGCGCTTTTTAGAAATAGCTTGCGACAAGTCAAATCCATAGCGTGCTATAGGTGATGCGGCGGGAAGCCATATTGCTAGTGAATTGATTTATCGAGAGTTGCGCAGTAGCATGCCTGTCATCTTATCAAGGCTGGAAAGCGCGTTTTTACGCACTGACTCATGAGTATGAAACTCTCCGCAAACCGCTGGGCACAATGGCTTGTTTATGGCGACCATTACAGCTTGCAGCTCGAAGATGACGGCTTACTGCTCGAATCTCGCCACCATCGTCAATACATTCCTTTTTCGGCATGGGATGGGCAGCTCACGGTGTCGCGCGGGTTGCTGTGGGGAACGATTTCGCTCACCGGTTATACTGACGAGGGCAATCCGCTACCTTTTGAGGTCTTTGGCTTGCCTTGGCACCGTGCCCAGCAGGCAGGGCAAACCATTTATCGCAGTTATCAAGCCTATATTGCCCGTTATCAAAAACGGCTGGCGATGATCCGGCCCAGTTTGCTGGCAGAGTATGATGCACTGGTGAATGCACCCGCTTATGTTCGCTTATCGCAATTGCGCGCGACGCAACAAATCCTAGTCGACAAGCTAGAAGGCGAGGGGATCCCAGCCTCATTCTTGGCTAGCTTAGATGAAGTGATGGCAACGACACTGGCACCCGTTTTACGGGGGGATAAACAGTGGCTCAAGACGCGCAATCAGCAATGGCAAGCGATGATGCTCAATCAGTGGCAAGCTTGGTTTGATCGCATCGAATCATCGCCATTGAATGACGGGCAGCGCGCCGCCGTGCTCACCGATGAATCTCATACCTTGGTGGTGGCGGGGCCCGGTAGTGGAAAAACTAGCGTATTAGTGGCACGCGCCGCGTATTTAATTGAAAGTGGTCAAGCCAAACCAGAGCAGCTATTGCTGCTGGCCTTTGGTCGTGATGCTGCTGAAGAACTGAAAACGCGGATAAAAACCAAAACCGGCCATGAAGTGAATGTCACTACCTTTCATGGCTTTGCCCGCCAGCAACTTGTCGAGCACCAAGGGCAGGCGCCGATGATTTCTCCACTCGCCAGTGATGAGACGGCCAAAGCGGCCTGGCTGACTCAAACACTCGCCGAACAGTGGCAACAGCCCACTCCCCGTAAAGCATGGGACAAACTGCATCAGCAACAAACACTGCCGCTTGATGATAACGCTGAACTGACTGCGTGTGCCTATGATAGCCGGTTGCACACTTGGGTTTGGTCGCGCCTTTCACGAGTGATCCAAGCCAATACCACCAAGCGTGCGCTGAACGATAAGCTGGCAAGCTTTGAGGAGCAGGCCGCCTTAAAAAATGAACTGGCCGTGATTTGGCCATTGTACCAAGCCTACAAACAGGCGCTAAAAGCGGAGAACGCGGTAGACTTTGACGGCTTGATTACCCAAGCAACCAAGTTGTTTCAGCAGCGAAAATTCGTCACGCCCATCCAGTTTGTCATGGTCGATGAATACCAAGATATTTCGCCGGCACGGTTGGCGATGCTCGAGGCTCTGTGTCATGGCAAAGCGGACGGTGAAACCCAATCACCACGCGCCTCGTTATATGCGGTGGGAGATGATTGGCAAGCTATTTATCGCTTTGCTGGTGCCGATGTCAGCTTAACCACAGAGTTTGCGCAGCGTTTCGGTGACAGCGAAATTTGCTGGCTGACCACCTGTTATCGCTATCCGTCTACCTTGGGGAAGGTGGCGCAGCAGTTCATTGAGCAAAACCCCAAGCAGCTCAGCAAACAGTTGGATTATGCGCGTGACAAGGCACCAGCGAAAGCGCCTAAAGCGATCAAGGCGATCACGGACGACAAGTTAGATAAAACCTTGGCAAGCCTTGCCAAAAAGTATGCTAACGCAGAGCACGCTGTGAGTGTGATGCTGCTAGGTCGCACGCATGCTATTCGTCCTGACGCGCTAGAAAGCTGGCAGAATGCGTATCCTTCATTGGCGCTTCGCTATACCACCGCACACGCCAGCAAGGGGCAAGAAGCCCACTACGTGTTCATCCTCGGCATGGATGATGGGGTCTTCCCGGCCAAGCCTCGCTCGCTCTCACTCGATGAGGCTTTATTAGGGAAAAATGAAGAGCCAATTGAACACGCAGAAGAACGGCGATTGTTTTATGTCGCCCTGACGCGGGCACAAAAACAAGTGTGGCTGGTGCACCAAAAAGGCTATGCCTCACCGTTTGTGGAGGAACTGAAAGGGTGTCTGTGAGAAAGTCCCCGCACTGTTAGTCATAGGCGACATTAGTCATCGACGGACAGTGCGGGGTAAAAGATTACAAGCGCTCGTCTAAATAAGCTTGATAATCAGGAATTTGAAGATCCACTTCTTGGCCAAACAGTGGTGAGGTAATCAAGAACCGTGCGGTGGCGCGATTGGTGGCAACGGGAATATTCCATACGGTGCTGACACGCAGTAGCGCTTTGACATCTGGATCATGCGGGACGGCATTGAGCGGATCCCAAAAGAAAATCATCGCATCGATTTTTTGTTCAGAAATCATGGCACCCAGTTGCTGATCACCGCCCATAGGGCCACTAATCAATGGTGTGATCGTTAATCCAGTTTCGCGCGCAAGAATATGCCCCGTGGTGCCGGTCGCATAAAGCTCATGCTGACTGAGCACATCTTGGTGCTCTTTAACCCACTCACTCAAGGCGTCTTTGTAGTGATCGTGCGCCACTAATGCAACGTGTTTGCGCGCGGACATGGTGCGAGACGTTTGTTTCATGCTGCTTCCTATTTAAAACATGGCGGTTTAACGTCAAACTGCGTTTAGCAGGGTGTTATCGAAGCCTAATTCAATCCGGTAGTGAAATATAGCGTACCGCTGACAAAACCTTGGCATAGCACTGTTTAGAGTGTCACATAATAAGAAAAAACTGACGCATTCAATGAAAAACGTCAGGGTTTTCAGTCACAAGTTAACCAAGCACGCAAAAGTAGCGCGACAACCCATCGAAGTGGCAACAAAAAGGCTACAGTTAACTAACAAGGCAAAGGAAGTGCCTAGTCATGCAGGAGAGTTTATGAGCAAGGAGTACGCGTATGTGGGTGACACTGGATTTTGAAGCATCCGGTTTGTCGTTATCGTCTTATCCCATCGAAGTGGGATACGTGTTGCCAAGTGGCGACAGCAACAGTTTTTTGATTGACCCTTCCACCGCCAGTGGCCACTGGAATCACTGGGACAAAGAAGCCGAAACCCGAATACATGGGATCTCGCGTGAACGCCTTTTTAGCGAAGGTATCAGTGTGCTCGATGTATGCCAGCATCTCAACCAGACCCTCGCGCCTTTTGATCATGTTTTGTGCGACAGTCAATGGGATCTGTTTTGGATGGGACGGCTTTACAAAGCCTGCTACATGCGCCCTTCATTCACCCTAATGGAGGTGAATCAGTGGCTAAAAAAGCACAGTGATCTCGATCGGCGTGACTTTAGCCGCGAAATGGAGGCGTTGGGGCCAGCACCGCATCGTGCTGAAGAAGATGCGCGACAAATTCGTCGTGCCCTCGATAGCTTGTTAAAATAGCCCATCATGTAGCGCATTGTTGGGATGTTATGACAGCACCTTCAACCCTTAGGTTAGCACAATTCAACCTGTCTCTAGCGGGACGTCAGGCCGGCGAGATCAAAGCAAAGATGTTAGCGCCCACCCCCAGCCGGCAAATTAAAAACCTCGCCGCGACCTTACAACGTGTGCGTCCCGATGTGGTGGTGCTTTGCGAGTTTGATCATCCAGGTGATGGCGGTGATGATGGGGCGCTCGCCGCATTTTGTGAGCGGCATTTGGCTGAATCGCAACACGGTGACATGCCGATTGATTATCCGTATCGCTACTTGCCCGCCACCAACACAGGGTTAAAACTCACGGTGCCAGTCAGTGAGCATCAACACTTAACGAATGCTCAGCAGTGTCATGGCTTTGGCGACTATCATGGTCAATTTGGCTATGTGATTTTATCGCGTTACCCCATCGAAGATGATGCGATTCGCACTTGGCAGCACTTTGCGTGGCATCAATTACCTCACCATCAACTCCCTACGGACTATTACACTGAACAAGCACAGCAGGCGCTGCGCCTCGCCTCGAAAAACTTGGTTTCAGTGCCGGTTTTGGTTGGTGATGATCGAATACAGGTGGTGGCGTGTCATCCCACACCGCCCGTGTTTGATGGGCCAGAAAAGCGTAACTGGCGGCGCAACAGTGATGAAATTCACCAACTGATTGGCCTTTTGGATAACGCGGATTGGCTGGTGGACGACAAGGGTGCTCACGGCGGACTTTCTCCCAAGACACCGTTTGTGGTAATTGGCGATTTAAATGCAGACCCGAGCTACGGTGATGGGGATAAGCAAGCCATTGGCGCCTTGCTTCACCATCCGCGAGTGCATCCCGAGGTTGCTGTCGGCACGCAGGTGCCAAAAAGTGACGCGGCTCAGTCTCACGCGTTTCGCTTTATCGAAGGGAAAGGACGGGCAATTGCTACCCATAACGGAGGGTTGCGTCTCGATTATGTCCTACCTTCGCGTGAGCTCGCGGTGATAGCCTCCGGCGTATTTTGGCCTGCCCCTGATGATGCCGACTACCCACTGATTTGTGATAAAAACGGCCAAGAGCATGCTCACTCCGATCATCGTCTTGTTTGGGTCGATGTGGCGCTGAGTTAGCGAGGCTGCGTATCCAGCGCCACGCCTTCACGCTGACACGCAACTTCTGCGAGGCGCTTAGCTTGTTCGTCAGGCTTTAAAAAACAGCAGGTTGAACAATAACTGTGTTCATCCACGGTAAAGATCCGGCAGCAGCCGCCGCGCAAACGGAAGCTGTGGGTTTGTAATACGGTTTGCGTGTCGTTCGGATCGTAGACGGTGACATCGTGAAAACCACTGCGCTTGCTATAAAGGGGGGTGCCGCGTTGATGGACGATCGACAGCGCCGCGTCACGCGCGGCTTGCTCGCAATCACGATGTTTCCCCACCATCAAAAAGGCAATACAGATTGAATCGGCAACCACTTTCCAAAGTGGCCCCTCACGCATACCGCTTTGTTCCGCGACCGCATCGACGATAGGTGAAAAGTGGCGTAATAACGCGCCGTGCAAAATAGTTAGCCACTCTTCTGCCGCGGGTTGTTTCCAGCCAATCAAGGCATTGAGATAAAAATGTGGCTTGTAATACACCAGCTCCTTGCCATTCGGTTTAGTAACACGGGTAGGTTGGTATTTAACGTGCCAGTTATCTAAGTCCAGCGAGGGGAGCTGTCCAGCCTGAAGCCAGCTAGCCAGCACCGGAAGCAAAAACTCATAGGCATAGGCACCGATAAAAAGCGTGCCTTGAGCGCGGCTATCGGCATCGCCATAGGTCGAGTTTACCGCGGCAAAACATTGTGCGAGACCTTGTGGTGTGGTGAGTTGTTCCCGAAGCGACACGCCTTGCACATCATCAGGGATCACTGACAAGCCTAAAGCAGTGGGAAAAGGGGACAGTGCAACCGCGGCAGGCAGTTGTGGTGCGTCAAAGCTAGGATCGGCCGCGTTCATCAACACTCCTTATGATTGGCGCCTAAAAGGCGGAATTTAGCATGTGCAGCAATCAATTGTAAGAGTGATTCGTATTTAGATGTCGAGGCGCTATCGTAACGATTGGGGAAAAGGTGTCGCAGAGGAAGTGATTAAAAAAAGAGGCGGAAGGCCGCCTCTATCTATATTTATCTGTATTTTCCGTGTCAGTCACGCCCGCTATGCGGCTTGGGGTGGCTGAACTTGGTAGCGTCCGGGTTTATGGTTCATGGCAAGGACAAGATTGGTCGTGATTGCGGCAGCGACCGATAAGCCAATTAGCCAAGGCTCGACCACCAGCAGCGATAAGATCACAATCGAGCAATCCAGCGCCATTTGCACTTTTCCGGCACGGATGCCAAACCGTTGCTGCAAAAACAGCGCTAAGGTGTTAAATCCACCCAAACTACACTGATGGCGGAACATCACTAGCATGCCCATGCCGATTAGCCCGCCGCCAAATAACGCGGCATAAACAGGATGAATGGTGTTGATGGTGAGCACTGCGGTTAAATGATCGGCGCAAAATGAGACGATGCTGACCGCAACCAAGGTACTTAAGGTAAAGCGTTTCCCCATTTGGGTGTAGGCGAGCCAATAAAAAGGCAGGTTGATCACGAAGAAAAGCTCACCAAAACTGAAGTCAGTGACTCGCTGTAAAAACAGCGCTAATCCAGCGGTGCCGCCGGTCAATAACCCTACTTGGTTGAAAAAGAAGATGCCGAGTGACACCAAACCACTGCCGATAAGCAGCGCGAGTGCGTTTTCACGCTTGGAGTGATTTCTATCCATATTTGCGTTCTATCCCTATTAAAACGACCGCACTACCATACGCCGCTCTCGCAATAGGTCGAGTCAAACGCCCGTTTGATAACAAGTGAATAACAATCCAATGCGTACATTATCATTTACGTTGTGGTTTTGATCACGATAAAAAGGCGCCGCTACAGACCAAAGTCTAATCTACATTGTCTACAATCTTATTCTATTCTGGCTTTATTGAAGTTCTTGGGCGGTATTTATGTCTTTATTGTCGACAAATGACCAATTTCTCGCGCAGCACGCGCAATCGTTGCCAGCTGATTCACGTGAGCCCACCAAGTCAGCCAGCCTGACCGAGCAGCTTATCGAGGCGATTGTCACCGGCACCTATCCAGCGGGTACCAAGGTATCGGAAGCGGGGTTGGCTACCGCATTTGGCGTCAGCCGAGGCCCACTGCGCGAGGCCATGATGCGGGTCGAAGCCCTAGGGTTGGTCGAGCGCGTCCCTCATGTGGGCGCGAGAGTAGTGACACTCACCCATCGACAATTGGCGGAGATTTACGCGGTGCGAGAAGCGTTAGAAGGCATGGCCGCAAGATTGGCCTGCGCGCACATCACCAATGCGGAAATTGAGCAGCTCAGTGCGGTGCTCGACACCCACCATGCCTATATCGAACGGGTGGAAGGGGCGGCCTACTTTCACCAACAAGGCGATTTTGATTTTCACTATTGCATCATCAAAGCCAGCCATAACCAGAAGCTGATCAACCTATTGTGTGGTGAGTTATACCACTTGCTGCGGATGTACCGGTTTCAATCGCCGCGGGCGCATTCTCGCCCTAAGCAAGCGCTGCAAGAGCACATGCAAATTTTAGCGGCAATTCGCGAGCGCGATGCCGAGCTGGCGGAAATGCTGATGCGTCGTCATATTCAGCGCAGTCGCCAACTGATTGAACAGCAAATTACCGATTAACTAACACGCTATTGGCTACAAAATGCCGGCGGTTAAACCCGCTAAGCCATCAGTTCACAAGGAGAATGCTATGAGTGCAGGTGCACGTTTTCGCCAAGCGGTACGCAACAATATTCCGCTGCAGGTCGTCGGCACAATTAACCCTTATTGCGCCATGATGGCAGAGCGGGTGGGGCATCAAGCCATTTATCTATCCGGAGGCGGGATTGCTAACGCCTCTTACGGCTTACCGGATTTGGGGATCACGACGCTCAACGATGTGTTGGAAGATGTCCGCCGGATCACCGCAGCGACAGACGTACCCTTGCTGGTGGATATTGATACCGGCTTTGGCGGTGCACTCAATATTGCTCGCACTATTCGTGAAATGGAACGCGCTGGCGCTGGCGCGGTGCATATGGAAGATCAAGTGGCGCAGAAGCGCTGCGGTCATCGCCCTAACAAAGAAATTGTCAGCCAAGCTGAAATGGTCGACCGTATCAAAGCCGCGGTCGATGCGCGGACTGATCCTGAGTTTGTGATCATGGCGCGCACTGATGCCTTGGCGGTGGAAGGCATGGACAGTGCCGTCGCCCGCGCCAGAGCGTACGTAGAAGCGGGAGCGGACATGATTTTCCCCGAAGCCATGCAAACGCTCGAGCAGTACCAAGCCTTTGTTGAGCAAGTAAAGGTGCCGGTACTGGCGAATATCACCGAGTTTGGTCAAACCCCGCTGTTTACCAGCCAAGAGCTGGCGGGCGTCGGGGTCAGCATGGTGCTGTATCCGCTCTCTGCGTTTCGTGCCATGAACCAAGCGGCCCTCAATGTGTATCAACACCTGCTGGATGATGGCCACCAGAAAAACGTGGTCGACACCATGCAAACCCGTGATGCCCTCTATGACTTCTTGGGCTATCACACCTACGAACAGCAATTGGATCGCCTATTTGGAAAAGAGTGATCACAGACGCACACCCTCGGTGTGAAAACGTCGGTTACACCACTGGAATTATCGCCACGTTCACGGATTCATGCAGCGGTTGAATCTGATGGCATCAAAGGAAAGGAGCCAATCATGACAAATGTCGCCGTCGCACCCAAAGATAAATCACTCTCCGGCGCGGGCCTTCGCGGCCAAAGTGCCGGCACCACTGCTTTGTGTACGGTGGGGCAAACCGGCACTGGATTAACCTATCGCGGTTATGACATTACCGATTTAGCCAATCACGCCCAATTTGAGGAAGTGGCTTACCTGCTACTCAAAGGCCAACTCCCCAATCGCCAAGCGCTGGCTGACTACACAGAAACCTTGGTCGGCAAGCGGGGGTTACCTGACGCCTTAAAAGCCGTGCTGGAGCGAATTCCTGCCAATGCGCACCCCATGGATGTGATGCGTACTGGTTGCTCGATGCTGGGTAACTTGGATCAAGAAACCGACTTTAGTGAGCAAGCGGATAAAACCGATACGCTGTTGGCGATGTTGCCGGCCATTATCTGCTATTGGTATCGCTATTCGCATGATGGTGTACGAGTCGATACCTATCAGCCGGAGGTGAAAAGCATTGGCGGTTACTTCCTCAAAATGCTCACTGATGAAACCCCGTCGCCACTGCATGAATCCGTGATGCATTGCTCGCTGGTGCTGTATGCCGAGCATGAGTTCAATGCCTCGACCTTTACCGCCCGTGTGTGCGCGTCCACTTTGTCTGATTTGCACTCTTGCATTACCGCGGCCATCGGCAGCTTGCGCGGCCCATTGCATGGCGGTGCCAATGAAGCGGCGATGGCGATGCTAGAACAATGGCGCACACCTGACGAAGCCGAAGCAGGGTTAATGCAAATGCTCGCTAATAAAGACAAGGTGATGGGCTTTGGCCATGCGATTTATCGTGAGTCCGACCCCCGCAATGCGCTTATCAAACATTGGTCGAAACAGCTGGCGCAAAACGCACCAGACGCTTGGCTGTTCGACGTGTCTGAGCGGGTCGAACAAGTGATGAAGCGCGAGAAAGGCTTGTTCCCCAATGCCGATTTTTATCACGCATCGGCCTATCACTTTATGGGCATCCCGACCAAGTTGTTTACCCCGATTTTTGTGATGAGCCGAGTAACGGGCTGGGCGGCGCATGTGTTTGAGCAGCGCGCTAATAACCGCATTATTCGCCCAAGTGCCGATTACGACGGCCCTGAACACCAAGATTGGCTACCTATCGATCAGCGCGCTTAATCAGCGCGCATTCTCCCGATTGAAATCACAGAAGGAATTGACCATGAGCAACAACGTAGAACTGAACCAGCGCCCTGACCCTGATGCCTTATTGGTGCAAATTGCTGACTATGTCGATAGCACGCCGATTACCTCGGCAGAGGCCTACAACACCGCACGCAACTGTTTGATGGATACCCTTGGCTGTGGCTTGCTGGCGCTACGTTTCCCTGAATGTACCAAACACCTGGGGCCACTGGTGCCGGGCACCACAGTACGGCATGGGGCGCGGGTGCCGGGCACCTCTCACGAGCTTGATCCGGTCACCGCCGCATTTAACATCGGTTGTATTATTCGCTGGCTCGATTTTAACGATACTTGGCTCGCCGCCGAGTGGGGCCATCCGTCTGATAACTTGGGCGGAATTTTGGCCACCGCCGATTATTTAAGCCGCGTGGCCGTGGCCGAAGGGAAACCACCACTCACCATGCGCGATGTGTTGACCGCGATGATCAAAGCGCATGAGATCCAAGGTGTGCTGGCCCTTGAGAATAGCTTTAACCGTGTCGGGCTCGATCACGTTTTATTGGTGCGCGTGGCATCAACAGCTGTGGTCACCAAAATGCTGGGCGGTAATCGCGATCAGATCATTGATGCCGTTTCACAAGCTTGGGTGGATGGCTGTGCGCTGCGCACCTACCGCCATGCACCAAACGCCGGTTCACGCAAATCGTGGGCGGCGGGCGATGCCACCTCTCGCGCGGTGCGGTTGGCGATGATCACCATGAAAGGTGAGATGGGCTTGCCGTCGGTGCTCAGCGCACCTAAGTGGGGCTATTACGATGTGCTGTTTAACGGCAACGCTTTTAGTGTCAAACAAGACTTTGCCAGCTACGTAATGGAAAACGTGCTGTTTAAGATTTCTTTCCCTGCTGAGTTTCATGCTCAAACCGCGGTGGAAGCGGCGGTGACCTTGCATTCACAGGTGAAAGACCGCGTGGATGAGATTGAACGTATTGAAATCACCACCCATGAATCGGCCATTCGCATCATTTCTAAAGAAGGGGAGTTGGCTAATCCGGCTGACCGTGACCACTGCCTGCAATATATGGTGGCAGTACCGCTGCTATACGGCAATCTAGTGGCCGAGCACTATGAAGACGCCTTCCATCACGCCGACCCGCGTATTGACGCACTACGGCAAAAAATGGTGATCAAAGAAGACCCACGCTATAGCGCGGAATACCTGGAAGCCGACAAGCGCTCGATTGCCAATGCGATCCAAATCTTCTTTACCGATGGCAGCAGCACCGAACAAGTTGCCGTGGAATACCCGATTGGTCACCGCCGCCGTCGCGAAGAAGGGATCCCTGTACTGGAGCAAAAATTCCGCACCAACTTGGCGACCCGTTTCCCGCGCGCACAGAGTGAAAAAATCGTTGCCTTGTGTAGCGATCAGGCCGCGCTGGAGAAAACCCCGGTGCACGAATTTATGTCGCTGTTTGTGATTAACTAAGCACGCGGAATGAATCCATTGCCTGCAAACGTATCGCCTGCCAAGGGTGGGCGATAAGGAGCCGCTTATGCAAGAAGCAAGTTACCAACACCATGCGGATTGGGCCAGTCGTGACCCCGAGGAATTTTGGCAGGCACAGGCCAAGCAGCTCGATTGGTTTACCTTTCCACAAACCATTCTTAGCAAAGACGATAATGGCATTGAGCGCTGGTTTGCTGATGGCACCATGAATACCGCTTATATGGCACTCGATGCGCATGTTGAACAAGGTCGGGGCGAACAAACCGCGCTTATTTACGACTCGCCGGTTACCGACAAAAAAACCACCTACACTTATGCCGCGTTGCGTGACTACGTGGCGAAAGTTGCTGGCATGCTGGCAGAGTTAGGGGTTGAAAAGGGGGATCGCGTGGTGATTTATATGCCCATGATCCCAGAAGCCACCGTGGCGATGCTCGCGTGTGCACGGCTTGGTGCGATCCATTCGGTGGTGTTTGGTGGCTTTGCCCCGAACGAGCTGGCCGTACGGATTGAAGATGCAGAACCTAAAGTGGTGCTTACCGCCTCATGCGGCATCGAGGGCGCGAAAACCTTGGCCTATAAGCCGATGGTTGATCAGGCCATCATGGACAGTCGCTACAAACCCGACCATGTGGTGGTCTATCAGCGTACGATGTGTCGTGCCAATTTAGACAATCCGCGTGATGCTGATTGGGCGTCGTTATTAGCTGAAGCCACCCCTGCAGCGCCGGTGCCCGTCAATGCCACCGATCCTCTATATATCCTCTATACCTCCGGCACCACGGGCAAACCCAAAGGCGTAGTGCGTGACAATGGCGGCCACGCGGTGGCGATGAAGTACAGCATGAGCGCGATCTACAACGTCAAACCCGGTGAAGTGTTTTGGGCCGCATCGGATGTCGGCTGGGTAGTGGGGCACTCGTATATTGTGTATGCCCCTTTGCTACACGGCTGCACCACGGTGATGTTTGAAGGCAAGCCAGTCGGTACACCGGATGCGGGAGCGTTTTGGCGTGTATGTGATGAGCATAACGTCAGCATCTTATTCTCGGCGCCTACCGCCTTTCGGGCGATTAAAAAGCAAGACCCAAATGGTGAGCACCTTGCGCGCTATCCGATGACATCTTTACGTACGGTGTTTATGGCCGGCGAGCGGCTTGATCCACCGACATTGGAGTGGGTGGAAGAAAAGACCCAGCGACCCGTGGTTGATCACTGGTGGCAAACCGAAACTGGCTGGGCGATTGCGGGCAATCCATTGGGGTTAACCTGCTTTGCGACCAAGCCCGGCTCGGCAACCATGCCAAGTCCTGGCTATCAGGTGTGTATTCTCGATGAAATGGGCGAGATTGCCGCACCAAACCAGCAAGGATACATTGCCGTGAAGCGGCCTCTGCCGCCTAGCTGCCTGCCGACGGTGTGGCGCAACCACGATCGTTTTGAAGCTGGCTATCTTAGCCAATTCCCCGGCTACTATGTTTCGGGTGATGGCGGCTACATGGATGAAGATGGCTATGTGTTTGTGATGGGACGGATTGATGATGTGATTAACGTTGCGGGCCACCGCTTATCGACCGGCGAAATGGAAGAGGTGTTAGGCAGCCATGAAGCGGTTGCCGAATGTGCGGTGGTGGGCATGCACGATGAGCTCAAAGGCCAATTGCCGCTTGGCTTGGTGGTACTGAAAGATGGTTTTGTCTCCGTGAGTGGCGAGATAGAACGGGAGTTGGTGCAGCGAGTGCGGGATCAAATTGGCGCGATCGCTTGCTTTAAACATGCGGTTATCGTTGAGAAGTTACCTAAAACACGCTCAGGTAAAATCTTGCGTCGTATTATTCGTCAGATGGCGGATGGCGAATCTTACCAAGTCCCCTCGACGATTGACGATCCGAGCAGTTTGGAGACCATTGCAGCGGCGCTGTCTTCTTCCTAATAGGAATAGGCAGGCATTCGCACGGGTATTAACGCAAAGCGGGGTAGGACACCCCGCTTTTTAGCTTACACCTTGGCATTTTTTTGCTGGTACATCTTGGTGTCAGCTTCATCCAGTAGATCATCCAAGCTGCGCGGCGTCGACATGGAACTGGTCGCCACGCCATAACTGAATGAGATAGGGTAGGTGTGGCGATTGATTTGATTAAACCGCTCCACCACACCGGCAAAACGGTCGAGTGCTTGCTCGGCGGCTTCACGCCCAGCACCGGAGAGAAACACCACAAACTCATCGCCACCAAACCGCGCAAACACATCGGATTCGCGCATGTTGGCGCGCAGCAGATTAGCCATATGACGAAGGACGATATCCCCTTCAGAATGACCATAAGTATCATTGATGATTTTAAAATCATTCAAATCGATGAATGCGAGTGAATACGGCGAATTCATGCGCTGACAGTGCTGTACGGCGCGACTGGCTAGCTGCATAAAGCCGCGTCGATTAGATATTCCCGTGAGATCATCGGTATATGCGGTTTGCGCTGAGGAGAGCTCACTCTCGGCGAGTAGGGCCAAATCCTTCAAAAAGCGCAGATCTTCATCGCTAAAACGGCGCGGCTTATCATCAATCACACACAAGGTGCCCATGTTGCTCCCGTCGCCGAGCGAGAGCGGGTATCCAGCATAAAAGCGAATATGTGGCTCGCCCGCAACGAGGGGATTATCAGCGAAGCGTGGATCGAGGCTGGCGTCTCTCACCACAAAGGGTTGATCGCCCAAAATAGCATGACCACAAAAAGAGATATCGCGTGGCGTTTGGCGCACGTTAAGGCCAAAGCAGGATTTAAACCACTGGCGATCATCGTCAATGAGGCTGACGAGGGCGATGGGGACATCGAAAAGGCGTTTGGCTAAGCGAGTGATGCGATCAAAGCGCTCTTCGTCTTCGGTATCAAGCACGCCAGTGTCTTGTAATTTTTTGAGGCGTTGAGCTTCGTCGTTGGGCTTAATGGGGCTTAGCATCTGAACACTCCTGTCGGGTCGCTACTTACTTAAACGTAGATTCATCAGACAATTGTGTCCAGAAGTGCGGACGCGCTTTGCGCCCGTCCGCACACCAGTTAAAGACCGTGTGTTATTGCACCAAACACGCAAAGCCTTTGAGGTAAAAACCTTCCGGATATGCACTGTGAGTGGGATGGTCCGCCGCTTGTGCAAAGCGCTCAATAAACTGCACATTTTTACCGGCATCTAATGCCGCGTCTGCCAGTATCTTTTGGAACAGGCCCGCATCCATTAAGCCCGAGCACGAATAGCTGAGCAGCACACCGCCCGGATTAAGAAGCTGCATAGCGAGCATATTAATATCTTTGTAGCCGCGACATGCGCCGGTCAGTTGGGATTTGGACTCTGCAAATTTGGGCGGATCCATCACAATCACATCAAAGCGCTCGCCTTGTTCGCGATAAGTGCGCAGCAGCTTGAACACATCGGCATTCACAAACTCAGCACGGGTGAGATCAAAGCCGTTTCGCGCCGCATTGGCTTTCGCTTTGTCGAGCGCGGGCTGTGACACATCCACATTAGTGACCTGCTTAGCATTGCCTTTTTGCGCATACAAGCCAAAACCGCCGGTGTAACAAAAGCAGTTTAAGACCCGTTTGTCATCCATGTATTTCACCGCTTGTTCGCGGCTATCCCGTTGGTCGAGATAAAAACCGGTTTTGTGGCCATTGGCAATATCGACTTCAATCGCCACGCCGTTTTCTTCGATGATGACGGACGCAGGCGGTTCCTCACCGTGTAAAACGCCGGTGCGCGGTTTAAGGCCTTCTTTTTTGCGAATCGCCACATCGGAACGCTCGTAGATATGGCACTCTGGAAACTCGGTACGCAGGGCATTAACGAGGTTATCACGCTGAGCATCCGCGCCGGCGCTAAGCAATTGACACACCAAGTAGTTATCGTACTTGTCGACGGTGATACCGGGGACGCCGTCAGACTCAGCGGCTAATAGGCGATAACCAGTGAGCCCATCACGCTGAGCGAGCATGGTGCGCAGCGGCTTTGCCGCACGAATACGGGCAAGGAAAAAGTCACTGTCGATGGGGGTTTTTTCAAAACACCACATGCGAACTCGAATTTGCGATTGCGGTGAATAGGCGCCTAGCCCTAAAAATTCACCTTGATGATCACAAACAGTGACCGTGTCACCCAAAGCAGGTTTTCCTTCGATGCGGGCAATGCCGCGCGAGAAAATCCAAGGATGGCGGCGTTTGATGGATTTATCGCGGCCTTTGGCGAGATACACAGTGGCAGTCATGGGCGTTCCTAACAATTTGATGGTGCAAAACACGTCAAAATGCTGAGTAAGGCACCTGCATCATGACGTGACTTGCGGATAAAGCAAAAAAGGGCGGGTATTGTCGAGCAAGGCTGGTGTCATTGCAATAAAAACGCGCCCAGAGGTGGGCGCGTGATAGGAAGCATACGGACGGTACACCAAGGGAGTTAGGTACGAAGTCCTGCCACCAAGGTTTTCAATTGCTGGGCTTGCGTGCCAAGCTCGCTGACTTCGGTCGCAGAATCTCGCAGCATTTGTGCGACTTGCGTGGACTGGCTGCGCACCTGTTCGACATCTTGTGAAATCGTACTCGCCACGTTGCCTTGTTGCTCGGCGGCGGCTGCAATTTCGGTACTGCGATCAGAAATCGTGCTGCTACGAGCGGCGATTTGGCTGATCTCGGCATCAATCTCTTGCACCGCAGCTTCGCTGGCAGACGCATTTTCGACGGTACCCTCCATAACGCGACGCAACTCAGTGGTATGCGTTTGCAGCGACTCAATCATGGTTTGAATATCGACCGTGGACTCTTGAGTGCGGCTTGCCAAGGTGCGCACCTCATCGGCGACTACCGCAAAGCCACGCCCTTGCTCGCCCGCACGGGCAGCCTCGATCGCCGCATTCAGGGCCAATAAGTTGGTCTGCTCGCTGATGGCGTTGATGGTGGTCACCACGCTGCCAATTTGCTCAGCATTTTGATTCAGTTCGGTCACCTTATCAGCGGCTTGAGCAATCTCACTGGCCAGCGCGTTAATCGCCGTCATGGTTTGCTGAACTTGTTGGCGCCCTTGCTGAGCCGCTTCGGTAGCCTCTTGGGTCTGAGTAGACGTATCGGTGGCGTGGCTCGCCACTTCACGAATCGATCCCGCCATTTCCTCGGTGGCACTGGCGAGTGAATCAAGATACTGACGTTGGCTTTCACCCAGTGATTCACTTTCGTCGCTGCGCTGCTGCAGGCTCGATGACAAGCTATCCATCATCTCTGCGCTTTGCTGAATGGCTTTTACCATGTTTTGCTCACGCTCAAGCACTTTGTCGATGGTAATCGCGATCTGGCTGAACTCATCCCTTACTGGGAAGAAGTTCATTCGGTAGCTGAGTTCCCCATCTGCTAGCTTTAAGAGAGCTTGGTTCATGGTGTACATCGCGCCGCCGATAAAGGTCATGATGTAATAGGTCAACAGCGCAATCACCACTACCATGCCAAGCAGCAAGCTCCAATCGAGTGTGCCAAGGTAGGTGAACAAGGTGCCATCTGGTTGATAGTCAAGCTGTCCCGACGGCGTGAGCGTAAACCCGCTTTGCTGGTTTTGTAGTACCGTGCGTACTTCTTGCGCTGGCAAATCGTATTTCGCCACTAGGGCCTGAATGGCTTGGCCTTCCGCCTGCATGTTGGTTGCCACTCGCGTATCTGATGCTGCATCGAGTGTCAGCGCTATCACTATCATTGCGAGGAGGGGAAGGAAAAAGATAAGGTAAAATTTTTCTTGGAGCCGAAGGTGGATGAGGTATTTATCAATCCATCGAAACGCTACTTCTTTCATGACGTAATCCTGTCAAACGACTGTCTCATGTAGCGTTATACAGATGTCATTATGCAATGGAAATACAGTGGAGGTGACCGATGTCTCAAAAATGCGTCAAGGCCTATGTCACAGGTCACGTTCAGGGCGTTGGCTTTCGTTATCACACCGCGCACGAGGCATTAAAACTGTCTTTGACTGGGTACGCGAAGAACTTGCCAGATGGACGTGTTGAGGTGTTGGCATGTGGCCGCGAAGAGTCGGTTGATGCCCTTATTGCATGGTTAGATCAAGGGCCGCCCACCGCGAGCGTGAATCAGGTTAAACACGAAGATACTGAATGGCGTTCCGTGGATGGGTTTGCCATTCAGTAGGTCATAGGACAGTCTTTAATGGGGCCTAGTTACAAACATTTGGCAGGTTTGGGGAGGCCTGCCAATTTGGTCGCTTGTTTGGCCGGGCCTTTCGGAAAGAGCTTAAACAGGTATTTGCTGTTACCTTTCTCCGGACCGTATTCTTTTTCCATCGATTTTACCAATAAACGCACCGCCGGTGAGGTGTTGTATTCTTGGTAAAAATGGCGGACAAAGTGGATCACTTCCCAGTGGGCCTCGGTCAGTGCAATGCCTTCTTGCTCAGCCAACAAGGGAACCAGCGCTTCGTGCCAATCGTCTACGTTTTTTAAATACCCTTGCGCATCCGTTGCAACGGTTTCACCTTCATACACCAACATAGTCTTGCCTTTGTTCGTCATCCCAGCGGATGTTCTCGCCGTTGATAAGGCTGCAAAGCATAGCGAGCGACTGGAATGAGTGCAACTGACGTTTATTGCGGACAGGTTTCTTCATCACGCTTGTGCGTGCTGCTATAAAAAAAGCCGGCAATAGCCGGCTTTGGTGGTGCATACACAATTTTTGTGTGGCACTTAGTCGTCGTTCATGATGCCAAGAATGCTCAGCAGGTGAACGAAGATGTTGAAGATATTCAAATACAGCGACACGGTGGCGCGGATGTAGTTGGTCTCGCCGCCGTTAATGATGTTGCTGGTGTCATACAGAATAAAGGCTGAGAAAATCAGTACCGCAATGGTGCTGATCGCTAAGCTCAGCGCTGGGATCTGTAGGAAGATGTTCGCAACCATGGCGACCAATAGCGCGATCACACCGGCGACCAAGAAACCGCCCATGAAAGAGAAGTCTTTCTTCGATGTGATGGCGTAAGCCGACAGGCCAAGGAATACCATACCTGTGGTAGCAAGCGCCTGCATCACAATCCCTGGGCCACTCGACAGGCTCAGGTAATAGGTCAGTGTTGGGCCTAACGAGGCGCCCAGAAGGCCGGTAAACACGAAGGTCCACACGATACCCGCGGAGGAGTTCATGGTGCGAGGTAGCACAAAAAACACGATCGCCAACGCACCTAGGGTCATACCTAGCGACATCATTGGGCCGATGCCGACAGCGATAGCGATAAAGGCCGCGATAGCACTGGTGATCAGTGTCATCGATAGCAGTGCATACGTGTTACGTAGCACTTTGTTAGTAGATAACGCACTCTGCTGTGACTGGCTGTGCGAAACGATACGATCGTTCATAACGTTCTCCCGGTTGGGTTAACAATCCATTTCTTAATACGACAGTTATGTGGGCAGTCGTTCACTTTTTCAAGCTACCCACGTCCTTAACCTAAACCATGACTGGCTTTTATAAAGCAAATAATACCTTATCCGTGCTCAACGCCGATGGTGAAGTTGTAAAAGGATGTTAACCCAGCCCTTCAAGCGTGAACAAGGTAAACTTTGTTACATCAACCACTTCCACCAGATAAATACCGCTAAAAAGCCGAATAAATACATCAGACCCACGATCGCCAGTGCGCGCATCGACTTACTCATGGTCACTTCAGGCGGTAACCGGTGTTTGGTCACCAAAATATAGTTGAGTAATGCAAAGAACGGCGTGGTCACGAATGCAGCAATCATGGCGAAATCGAGCATGGTTAGCAATGCACCGGTCCAAAACGCGACAATACCGAGCGCTAACACGGCCGTGATTAACATCCAGCCTTGAGTCACCTGTGGCGAGGCTTGTGGCTGGCGACGCAATAAGCGCTGCGATTCAGACACGACCCGCGCATACCCGTCAATTACGGTAATGGTGCTGCCGAAGATACAGAAAAAGGCGACCACCGCAATCAAATAGCGGGACCATTCACCAATCGTGGCGGCATACAGGCCAACCAATTGATGCGAAAAGCCAATACCAGATTGCTTTAATTCAACGCCACTGCCATGCAACAGCAGGGCACCGAGTGATAGAAACACAATCGCCAATGCAGCGGTACCGATATAGCCGACGTTAAAATCAAACAGCGCCGCTTTAGCATTAATGGGCTCAGATTGCGCTTTACGCTTTAGCCACACCGAGGTGATGCTAGAAATTTCAATCGGGGCGGGCATCCAACCCATGGTGACCACGATAAAGCCAATCGCCGTGACTGACCAAATGGACGGAGCCTGAAAATTAGGTTCAACCGCGACAGGGTTGCCGATTGCTACAGTCACCGCGACCAAGGTGGCACAGGTAAGCGTCGCCATGATCACTTTAGATAGCCAATCCAACGCCTTGTAATGGCCAGCAATTAGAATGACCAAACAAGTCATTACGATAATGATAGAAAGGGCGGTCAGGGAAAGATCAAACGGCACAAAATAGCTCAGCAGACTGGCGCTAAATAAAGTCAGTGCGGCTGTATTGATCACGCCGGATACCGCGCTGAGCACGATAAAAAGCCACAGATACCCGCGGCCGAGGCGGGCATAGCCCTCTACTAAGGTTTCGCCGGTTCCTGCTGTGTATTGCACGCCTGCGCGGAAAAAAGGGTATTTAAAGAGATTTACCAGCAGGATTAATGCGGCCAATTGCCAACCATAAATGGCACCGGCTTTGGTTGAGGCAACCAGATGAGAGCCACCCACGGCAGCAGCGGCCATCATAATGCCCGGCCCCAAGGCGCGAACACGTTGGATCACAGAGAGACGCGACCCGGCCTCATGAGGAGAGACGGTTTGCATGATTGTTTCCTTTATAATAATTGCGTTGTTGTGTTTGTTTTTATCGCTATTTGATTAATTTTATTGTCAATAGCAGGTTATCAATAACATATGAGCGATCTGTGTCAATCAATCTTGCCAAAAACCCGTCTCGCAGCCTATCCGACCATCGTCGTAGCGCTCAGTGAGCGGCTGAGAATAAAATGTGATCAAAAGCCAAATTTAGCTGGAAATGCGATTCAAATCACAATAGAATGCCCGCCCAACATGCGCTCTTCGCCAGCCCAAAGGCAAAGAGTGGCTGTGTCGCGATTCGCGGCTGAAGAAAAAGTGTCCAAGGTTGGGCCCACCTTCACCGAACCCGCGGTACGATGAAACGCATGATGGAACCTCTTGCCGCCTTGGCAGCGTGTCGTACTCATCTGTACCGCAAGTGCAACACAACACGGCAAGGTATTCTATTTATGCAACTTCTCTATAGTGCGGCCGGCATCGTCGCTCTGTTTTTGTGCGCCTATGCGTTCTCCTCTAACCGTAAAGCGATCAACTGGCGTACAGTGCTTGGGGCATTTGGCCTACAAGCGGGTTTTGCCGCACTGGTGCTTTACATTCCAGTAGGACAAGCCATGCTGGGCTCTATGAGCAATGGCGCGGCGAAGCTGCTTTCATTTGCCAACGAAGGCATTGAGTTTGTGTTTGGCCCTCTCGCCAACGATGGGTTTATTTTCGCTGTTAAAGTTCTGCCGCTAATCATTTTTATCAGTGCGCTGATATCCCTCCTTTATCATCTCGGCATTATGCAGTGGGTTATTAAACTTCTCGGCGGTGGCATACAGCGATTACTCGGCACCAGCCGAGCAGAGTCTCTGGTGGCAACCAGCAACATCTTTCTTTCTCAGGGCGAATCTCCTTTGGTAGTTCGCCCTTTTCTTAGCCAAATGACACGCTCTGAACTCTTCGCTGTGATGGTGGGAGGCATGGCCTCGGTCGCCGGTAGTGTGTTAGGCGGATATGCGGCGATGGGTGTCGATTTGAAATACCTGATTGCCGCGAGCTTTATGGCTGCCCCCGGCGGACTTTTGATGGCAAAAATCATTGTGCCGGAAACACAGACGCCCGCAGAACAAAACCATGTAGAGATCAGTGACAGCGACCAAGCCAATGCGATTGACGCCCTCGCCAGCGGCGCGATGAACGGCATGAAAGTCGCGGTGGCTGTGGGCACCATGCTGGTGGCCTTTATCAGCGTGATTGCGATGCTAAACGCTGGGCTGAGTAGTTTAGGTGAGTTGGTCGACATTGACGGTCTAAGCCTAGAAATGCTGTTTGGCTACCTGTTCTCACCGCTGGCACTACTCACCGGTGTACCGGTGCACGAGATCTTCACCGTGGGTAACTTACTTGGCCAGAAAATTGCGCTTAACGAGTTTGTTGCCTTCTTATCGTTTGCTGATATCAAAGCGAACTTGTCGGTGCAAAGCCAAGTCATTGTGACCTTTGCCTTGTGTGGCTTTGCGAATATCGGCTCGATTGCCATTCAGCTCGGCTCTATCGGTGCGATGGTGCCGGAGCGTCGCAAAGATGTGGCAAGCTTAGGCGTGCGCGCAGTGATTGCCGCCACCTTTGCCAACCTAATGAGTGCGGCTCTGGCGGGTATTTTTATCGCTCTATAAGTACTGCGCGGTAACGAGACTCGGTTAAAGTGTCTCAGTAAAGTAGGGCGATTGGCGGCAAGCTAATCGCCTTTTGCTAGCAATATCGCCAACCTGATCACGGCTTGAGCGAACAGACCAAAAGCGGAAAATAAAGGGTTTACAAGCCACAGCGAACCCAATAATATACGCCGCGTTCCGGAGAGATGGCTGAGTGGTTGAAAGCACCGGTCTTGAAAACCGGCAAGGGTTAATAGCCCTTCTAGGGTTCAAATCCCTATCTCTCCGCCACATACCGAAAAGCCGCTGATTTTTCAGCGGCTTTTTTGCGTTTATCCCCCTACAATCCCCCAAACCCTGACCACGTCAACATTTTAGACGCCTTTGTCTAAACACATTACCCAGCGTTTGATAATCTAAGCCCCCTAAAATTCTCGCCCATACATGGCCTTTTGGACGCCGCCAACCAGTGGGCGGTAGCGTGGGAGCAGAAGCGCACTCCAATAAACTGCCAAGCTGTATATTTACACAGCTTATCGGCGAGGGAAGCCAGATCGTGTGCACGATTATTCGAAACACATTCACATTATCACCGAGTAAAGAGACACAAATTCAATTAAATCAATGGGCTGTATTTTTCTGCTTGGGGATAATGTGAACGCCTCAACCGTGACAGGCGGCATGCACACTTTCTCGGAAAAGAGACAGATCCTACAGGCTCAAAATGTTATTCATAACAGTGGGTTAGATAAGAAAAGCCGCGTATAACGATTTTGGGAAATCGCGCATGCGCACTAATACAATGTTAAGGTTCTCCGGAGAGTGATGTGGATGTTCGACGTTTTGTTGAAACTGACAGAGAAGCACTAAGGAATATCTACTTCGAGTCCAGGCGTAATGCTTTCGGGTGGCTGGACCCCAACTCAGTCCGATTGTCAGACTTTGACAGGGACACAGAAGATGAGGCGATCTGGGTTGCAGAGCGGGAAGGCTCGCTTATTGGATTCGTTTCGATCTATGAGCCAGAAAATTTTATTCATAATTTGTTCGTGCGCCCCAGCTGGATTGGTTGGGGGTGCGGATCGGAGCTTTTGACGACTTGTTTAAAGCAGTTGGGAAGACCAGCTCGCCTCAAGTGTATTGCAGAAAACACAAAAGCCTTAGCATTTTATGAGGCTAGGGGTTGGAATACAGTCGGTGAAGGTGTGAATGAAGAGGGCAGATATTTGGTTCTCGAAACGGTCAAACCTTAACAATCGCAAGCAGCGGAGCAATTCTCCGCTAGCGCTACAAATTACCCGCTGTTGCGGGCGTTATATTTCGAGGGAATATGAATTCGACGATATACAACTCTGAACTTAACGACTTTTCAAGAAAGTTTTTAGTTAAGAGTCCAGCGGTCCCGGCCCCTTCTCCATATGAATTTATTGCTCAAAGACGAGTTATAGATGCGTCTCTATTCGAGAGCTTCCTGCTCTTTGATACTCTGTCTTTCAAAGTTCATGGAGAGAACATCCCACTAGTTATTTTACTAAATCATTTTGGTGTAAAAGGTGTTGAGGCTCTTCTAGATCAAAATGCACTTAAGTTTATTCTATGGGATCAGATGCTTGGCCATATGGTAGATGATATTGATGGAATAGACCCTTTAACTCATGGCCATTATAACAGTCCTGCTCATTCAGACCCAGAAGAGTCTATTAGACTTGGATTCAATTGGATGAGTAAACCGCCTAGAACCTCTGACAAAAAGAACTTGATTAGAAAGATTATAGATGTCTATTCAATGCCAGAGAAGAACCTTTCTAGCAAGGCTGTAGCTTTATCAAAGTCTGCTTATGATAGTGGCAAACTTGAGGTTTATGGCCTATCTCCTGAAAAATCTACATATAGAGAACTAGATTTAGACGGAAGAAAAATGCTGTGTGAGTGTGCAGAAGAAATACTGCAATATACCCACCTGATTGATAGCAACATGTCCTCCTACTCAAACTTTGAGTTTTACCAAATATTTAATGACTCAAATAGAAAGATACACGAAGCTGCCAACCTCCAAGAAAACTTCAATGAGCTTTCAAAACTGGAGAATATACCTGATCTTAATCAAATGTTTCCAGACGATTCAAAACCGTTTGATAAGGTATTGAAGCTCAGAAATAAAAGCTCATCAAAGAAATTCCGGTCATGGCTTGCAGAATGTACCAATAGTGAAGATAGCCTTGAAATAACTAAGGAGTATGTTGATGCAATTGCTAACTCCAAGGGCTTTTTTCAAACGAAAATGGGAAGATTTACAAAGAATGTGGCCATGTCTGCCGTTGGGGTAGGTGTTGGCCTGCTTGTAGCAGGACCCGCAGGCGCAGTTGGTGGTGCGGGAGCTGCGAAACTATTAGAACCTGCGGCTGATTTTGGTCTTGATATGCTGGATGAGTTTGTATTGTCAGGGTTGACGAAAGGGTGGACACCAAAAATATTCTTCGACGATCTTACTAAACTGGAAAAATTTAACGAGTCAAAGCACTCGGGCGCAGAAAACTGCGCCGGTGTTTGAGGCGTTAAGGCGCAAAGTGTACAAAGGAACATATATGTACTTTTATGTAGATGAAAGTGGTCAAACGGGCTTGGAGCTATTTGATGAGAATCAACCGTTTTTGTATTACGGAGTATTGAGTTCAAAACTGAATGTAGATGTATTGGCTTTGGATGTTGTCAAAAAGCTAAGAGCAAAGCTTAATGTGGAGCGTTTACATGCAGCTGAATTAGGTAATGGGCGTTTAGTTGAGATAGTAAAAGATCTTGAGAAAATACAGAAAAAATATGACACCAAGTTTGATTTTTATCGTGTAGCAAAAGCAGATCATGCAATTATTGCTTTTTTTGATCAGGTGTTTGATCAAGGTGTAAATCCTGCTATAACTTGGACCGGTTATTGGACACCAATGCGGTATGTATTGTTATTGAATATCGCATATTTATTTGACGAAGAAATGGCAAAAGAAGCTTGGACAGCGCGAATTACCATCAAAGATGAGTTGGCAAATGAACATCTGATTAATGTGTGTAATAGAGTGCTAGATAAGGTTCATTGGTTGCCGGATGAACGGTCAAAAACGCTTATTTCCGATGCGTTGAAATGGGTTATTAAGAACCCAAGTAAAATTTCTTATAATGCAGCATCTAAAAAAGATCGATTACAAATATCACCTAACTTAATCGGGTTTCAATCTGTATTACACGGAATTGCTCGGCGGCTCGAAAAATCGAAATCCAAATCTAAGAAAGTAATTGTTGATAGACAATCACAATTTAACAAAGCCCAAGAGATAATTACAGAGCACTATCAAAATGCATCTAAGTTCGATGAACCAATGGCATTGGGGCCCGGACTTCCCGTTGTAGATTACAGGAACATGCCAACAGTTCCTATCGAATGCACTCCGGGTACGGAAAGCGTAGGTTTGGAGCTAGTTGATATATACATATGGATATTTAAGCGTCATATAGAGGGTAAAGAGCTTGCTCCTCAATTGTATCCACTGATTAAAAAACAATTGCACAAAGGAATGTTTGACGAGGTATCTATTAATGCTATCTCAAAACGTTGGGAAAAATGGTTTTCAGAACTGCCAGAACCATCAGAAGAACAGTTGGCTAAGGGAAAAGAAATACTTGAGATAGATGAGAATCGCAGGCAACAGCACGTGATTCGAGATTAGCGCCTTAACAAAGCGAAGCAATTGACAAAATATATGTCACGAATTTTGGTTCCCAAAATGTAGTGCCAAATACTTTGCAACTGTTCTTAGCGTTATATGTACAAGGAGAGTTATGAGAACTATTTGGTATATTGTATTAATAATCGCATCCCCTTTAGCGTCCATTGCGTTTTATATGTATTTTCACATTCAAAAATTTTCTGAAAATCAAGTTGATTGGGGAGCCTTTGGTAGCTTTGTTGGCGGCGTATCAGCGCCAGTAGTTGCAGGAATTACGCTAATATTTTTAATCCAATCTGGAAAGTATCAAGCACGACAAACGGCTCAAAAAATTGCCTTAGATCTTATTGATTCTCACGTAGCAACGGCAGATCTTTTCGAACACCCAGGAAGTTCGCCAGGAGAGATGTCGTTTTTAGCTCTGTGGAACAATTTATTGGCGAAAGGTTCTGCTGACTCTTTAGAATTCAAAGAAGAACTAAAAACGGCGTTGTTTCCTAAATCATTGAACTTATCACTCTAGCGGCGATCTCATAAACACATAAAACGCTCAAAACCGGTCTCAGAAGGAGCCAAT
>NZ_MEBP01000075.1:0-12326 GCF_001722075.1 Salinivibrio sp. SS2
CTTCCTTCAGACCCTGCCGTTGGCCAGCAACGCCCTTGCGAGTCGGATTATCTTCCCCTCAGTCGGGGCGATTCAGGTTTCTTTCAACCTGACGGGTTTGCCAGCTTCGCTGGGCAAACAAAAAAGCCGCTCAACTGAGCGGCTTATCATCATGCTACAACGGCGTTTTTACCATCCAGTTTTATCGCGCAGTGCTTGACCGATTTCTGCCAAGCTTTTCACTGTGGTGACGCCTGCAGCTTCAAGTGCTGCAAATTTGTCATCGGCGGTTCCTTTACCACCAGAGATGATCGCACCCGCATGGCCCATGCGTTTACCCGGAGGTGCGGTAACACCGGCAATGTAAGAAACAACAGGTTTGGTGACATGCTCTTTAATGTAAGCCGCCGCTTCTTCTTCAGCGGTACCACCGATTTCACCAATCATGACAATCGCTTCAGTCGCTGGATCTTTTTCGAACATTTCGAGGATGTCGATAAAATTAGAACCTGGAATAGGATCGCCACCAATCCCCACACAGGTTGACTGGCCAAAGCCTTCATCCGTAGTCTGCTTCACCGCTTCATAGGTCAAGGTACCTGAGCGTGACACGATACCGACTTTACCCGGTTTATGGATATGACCTGGCATGATGCCAATCTTACATTCACCCGGGGTGATTACGCCTGGACAGTTTGGACCTATCATGCGAACGCCAGCTTCATCAAGCTTCACTTTCACTTCCAGCATATCCAGTGTTGGGATCCCTTCGGTGATACACACAATCAGCTCAATACCCGCATCAACTGCTTCGAGGATCGCATCTTTACAAAATGGTGCTGGCACGTAGATCACCGATGCCGTTGCACCCGTTGATTCTACGGCTTCTGCCACTGTGTTAAACACCGGCAAACCGAGATGGGTGGTTCCCCCTTTACCAGGAGATACCCCGCCAACCATTTGCGTACCGTATTCGATCGCCTGCTCAGAGTGGAAGGTACCCTGTCCACCCGTAAAGCCCTGACAGATGACTTTGGTGTCTTTATTAATCAGCACTGACATTGTTATTTACCCTCCGCTGCAGCAACGACTTTCTGTGCGGCTTCTGTGAGTGAGGTGGCCGCGATGATGTTCAAGCCGCTATCGGCTAGTTTCTTCGCACCTACTTCGGCATTATTGCCCTCTAGGCGAACGACAACAGGCACTTTCACGCCCACTTCTTCTACTGCGCCAATGATGCCGTCAGCAATCAAGTCACAGCGAACGATGCCGCCGAAGATATTCACCAATACTGCCTTCACATTGCTGTCAGACAGGATAATCTTGAATGCTTCAGTCACACGCTCTTTCGTCGCGCCACCGCCGACATCCAAGAAGTTAGCAGGGCTACCGCCGTGCAGATTAACAATATCCATGGTGCCCATCGCAAGACCTGCACCATTGACCATGCAGCCAATGTTTCCATCGAGGGCAACGTAGTTCAGTTCCCACTGTGCCGCATGCGCCTCACGGGCGTCTTCTTGGCTTGGATCGTGCATCGCGCGAACCTGTGGCTGGCGATAGACCGCATTGCTATCAATCGACAGTTTTGCATCCAAGCAGTGCAGGTTGCCCTGATCAGTAATCACCAATGGGTTCACTTCAACCAATGCGACGTCTTTATCAAGAAACAGCTGTGCAATCCCCATAAAGATCTTGGTGAACTGTTTGATTTGCTCACCTTCAAGACCCAATTTAAATGCCAGTTGACGGCCTTGATAAGGCTGAGGACCGACTAAAGGATCAATCGAGGCTTTGTGAATTAATTCAGGCGTCTCTTCCGCCACTTTCTCAATTTCCACACCGCCTTCTGTTGACGCCATGAAAACCACGCGACGCGAGCCACGGTCAACGACCGCACCGAGATATAGCTCTTTGGCGATATCAGTGCAGGATTCAACAAGAATTTTGCTAACCGGTTGGCCATTCGCATCTGTTTGGTAAGTAACGAGGTTTTTACCTAGCCATTGTTGTGCGAACTCGCGAATTTGTTCTTTAGAGGAAGCCAGTTTTACGCCGCCCGCTTTACCGCGACCGCCCGCGTGGACCTGACATTTGACGACCCATTTGTCGCCACCAATTTTGTCGGCTGCTTCGGCAGCTTCTTGTGGTGTGTCGCAAGCATAGCCCTCTGAAACTGGTAGACCATATTCAGCGAACAGCTGCTTTGACTGATATTCGTGCAGATTCATGATGTTCTATCCGTGTTAATGTCCATTATTGTGTCTTTGTGCTTTCCAAATGAGGGGACTCCGTCCCCTCGGCTGACAGCCAGTACATCACGTACTGGCCAATCAGTTAAACGTCCAATAGCAGACGTGTTGGGTCTTCAAGAAGCTCTTTGATGGTAACCAGGAAGCCAACCGATTCACGGCCGTCAATCAGACGGTGATCGTAGGAAAGCGCCAAGTACATCATTGGTAGGATCTCTACCTTGCCATCTACCGCCATTGGGCGGTCTTGAATTTTGTGCATACCAAGAATGGCTGCCTGAGGTGGGTTAATAATTGGCGTCGACATCAGCGAGCCAAATACCCCACCGTTAGTGATCGTAAAGTTACCCCCGGTTAGCTCATCAACGGTTAGCTTACCGTCTCGGCCTTTGACCGCGAGATCACGGATCCCTTTCTCGATATCTGCGAAGCCTAGCTTATCGCAATCACGCAGCACTGGTGTGACCAAACCGCGTGGTGTTGATACCGCCATGCTCACATCGAAGTAGTTGTGATAAACGATGTCATCACCGTCGATAGACGCATTCACTTCCGGGTAACGCTTGAGCGCTTCAACCACTGCCTTCACATAGAAAGACATGAAGCCGAGGCGAATATCATGGCGTTTTTCGAAGCTATCACGATACTGCTTACGCAGTTCCATAATCGGCTTCATGTTGACTTCGTTGAACGTGGTCAACATCGCGGTACTGTTTTTCGCTTCTAACAAGCGCTCAGCAACACGCTTACGCAAACGTGTCATTGGCACACGTTTTTCACCGCGCTCAGCCACTGCAGGGACGTCTTGTGCAGGTTTGTCTTTCTCGCCACCTTTTGGCTTGTTCTTCAGGTAAGCATCAACATCTTCTCGGGTAATACGCCCACCCACACCTGTGCCTTTCACCGCATCAGGAGAGATATCATGCTCGGCCAGTAAGCGACGCACAGCAGGGCTCAATGCATCATTAGACTCTTCTTCCAGTGATGCTGTATGGCGCTTATCCGGTGACGCTTCTGATTCAGCAGGCACGTCTTTGGTCGGCTCTCCTGCCACAGCGCCCTCTTTCAACTTCGCGATGGCTTGTTTCGCCAACACGGTTGACCCTTCATCTTCAATGATTGACTCCAACACGCCATCAGCAGGCGCGGGCACTTCCAGTACCACTTTATCCGTTTCAATATCAACCAGTACTTCGTCACGGGTTACCGAGTCACCTGGCTGTTTGTGCCATGTGGCAATCGTTGCGTCAGCCACAGATTCGGGTAAATCGGGAACCAGAATTTCGATTGTCATATCGTAGTTATCCTTAATGTTCTAGTTCTTACTTGAGGGTCAGAGCGTCTTCGACTAACGCTTTTTGTTGTTTCTGGTGTACGGACATATAGCCTACCGCTGGCGATGCTGATGCCTCTCGTCCTGCGTAGGTTAAGGTAGCATCATCTGGAATCGCCGCACGGAAATTGTGCTGGCTGCTATACCAAGCCCCTTGGTTTTGAGGCTCTTCTTGGCACCACACAAAGTCTTTCGCATTGGTGTAAGGGGCGATAGCGTCTTTCACCGCATCCAATGGGAACGGATAAAGCTGCTCAATACGGATAATCGCCACATTATCGATTTCCGACTTGCGACGCGTTTCCAGTAGGTCGTAATACACCTTGCCTGCGCACATGACGACGCGTTCAATCTTGTTCGCATCCAGCTCATCCATCTCGCCAATTGCGGGGAGGAAATCACCATCAGATAAGTCTTCAAGGCTCGACACACAAAGCGGGTGACGCAACAGCGACTTAGGCGACATTACAATCAACGGACGACGCATGGGACGAACCACTTGGCGACGCAGCATGTGATAGACCTGTGCAGGCGTTGAGGGTACGACCACTTGCATGTTTTGTTCGGCACACAGCTGAAGATAGCGTTCAAGACGCGCCGATGAGTGCTCTGGGCCTTGTCCTTCATAGCCGTGAGGCAACAGCATGGTTAATCCGCACATACGGCGCCATTTTTGTTCCCCAGAGCTGATGAACTGATCAATCACCACTTGCGCACCGTTGGCAAAATCACCGAACTGTGCTTCCCAAACGGTGAGACCACCTGGCTCTGCCGTCGCGTAGCCATATTCGAACGCGAGAACCGCCTCTTCAGACAACACAGAGTCAAACACTTGGAATGGCCCTTGTTTATCGTGAATATTCGCCAGTGGCAAATAGGTACTGCCGTCGATTTGATTGTGCAAGACCGCATGACGGTGGAAGAAGGTACCTCGCCCGGAGTCTTGGCCGGTAATACGGATACGTTTGCCATCATCCACCAGCGTCGCATACGCCAAGGTTTCCGCCATACCCCAATCTAGCTTTTTCTCACCTTCCACCATGGCTTTACGATCGTTATAAAGCTTGGCGACACGGCTATGAAGCTTGTGGCTTTCTGGCAATTGGCAAATCCGATGGCCGAGCTCTTTCAGACGCTTAGCGTCAAACTTACTCGCCCACTCTACGGTCCAATCATGCCCAAGATAAGGGGTCCAATCGACCGAGTGCAACGCCATCGGGCGCCACTCTTTGACCACACATTCACCGCGGTCAAGCGCATCGCGATACTCGTTGATAAGCTCGGTCGCTTTCTCAAGATTCGCAACACCCTGCTGATCAAGAACGTCCGCATAAAGCTTACGCGGTGTCGGATGCTTCTTGATCTTTTGGTACATCATAGGCTGTGTCGCGTTGGGCTCATCCGCTTCGTTGTGACCGTGACGGCGATAACACACCAAGTCAATGACCACATCACGCCGGAATTCGTTACGGAAATCAAGCGCTAAGCGAGAAACGAAGGCAACAGCTTCAGGATCATCCGCGTTTACGTGGAAGATTGGCGCCTGCACCATTTTGGCAATATCAGTACAGTATTGCGTAGAACGAGAATCGGCTGGGTTCGAGGTGGTAAAACCGATCTGGTTATTGATGACGATACGTACCGTGCCGCCAACTTGGAAGCCACGCGCTTGAGACATGTTAAAGGTCTCTTGCACGACCCCTTGGCCAGCAATCGCCGCATCACCATGAATCGTGATCGGTAAGACACTCGAACCGGTGGCGTCTTGGAGACGATCTTGACGAGCTCGGACTGAGCCCATGACCACAGGGTTGACGATCTCAAGGTGAGATGGGTTGAAGGCAAGCGCTAAATGCACATCACCACCTGGCGTGGCAAAATCAGACGAGAAGCCTTGGTGATATTTCACATCACCGGTGCCCCAGGTTTCGTCCTGTTTACCCGCAAACTCGTCAAACAGTTCTGACGGCTTTTTACCCAGCACATTCACCAACACGTTCAAGCGGCCGCGGTGAGCCATACCGACCACCACTTCACGAGCACCTTTACCACCAGCGTGGCGGATGAGCTCTTTAAGCATCGGGATCAGTGCATCCCCCCCTTCGAGAGAGAAGCGCTTTGCGCCTGGGAACTTCGCGCCCAAATAGCGCTCTAGTCCTTCAGCCGCGGTCAGCTCTTCTAGGAAGGTCAGCTTTTCTTGTTCGTTGAATTGCGGCTGCCCAACCACAGACTCTAAGCGGCTTTGGATCCAACGTTTCTCTTCCGTGTCAGTGATATGCATATATTCAGCACCGATAGACCCACAATAGGTCTTCTGCAGTGCTTCATAAAGCTCGCCCAGCTGCATATTGTCTTTACCAATTGCAAATGAGCCGACATTGAAGGTTTCGTTGAAATCCTGCTCGTTAAGTGAGTGGAAAGCAGGTGATAGATCGGGTACTTGATTACGCTTCCATAAACCCAGCGGGTCAAGATTGGCCTGCTGATGGCCGCGGAAACGAAATGCGTTAATAAGTTGAAGGACTTTGACTTGTTTCGCGTCTACGTCGGGGTCATTGACTGAGGCATTTGCACGCGCTGTCTCGGTAGCTAAGCGTCGAAAGTAATCACGAACGCGAGAGTGGGGTTGTTCTACCGCGGTTTCATTCACCGCTGGTAGTTGGTCAAAGACCGCTCTCCATTCTTGATCAACTAACTCCGGGTCACTGAGGTACAGTTCGTAGAGGTCTTCTACGTAAGTTGCATTGGCGCCAGCCAAATGAGAAGACTCCATCCAAGCCTTCATCACGCCATTTTGCATTGTTATCCCTTAACCACTAGTTATTTATCCAAACGCCGGTTCTAAGCCGGGTTACCTGTTATTTAGCCCCGTCCGTAGACGGGGCTTTATAGTTCACGTTAATGTACGAAAGCGTTTTAAACGCCACGCTGAATCAGCATCGACTTAATGTGTCCAATTGCTTTCGTTGGGTTCAAGCCCTTAGGACACACACTGACACAGTTCATGATACCGTGGCAACGGAAGACACTAAAAGCGTCGTCCAGATCAGATAAGCGCTCTTCAGTCGCGGTATCACGGCTATCCGCTAACCAACGATACGCAGCGAGCAGCCCTGCCGGTCCCACAAATTTATCTGGGTTCCACCAGAAAGAAGGGCAAGAGGTGCTGCAACACGCACACATGATGCACTCATACAAGCCATCTAACTCCGCGCGGTCCTCAGGGGCTTGTAAGTTCTCACGTGATGGCGGTGTGTCATCGTTGATTAAGTAAGGTTTGACCCGCTCGTAGTTCTCATAGAACTGACTCATATCGATGATAAGGTCACGAACAACCGGCAAACCGGGCAATGGACGGATCACAATTTCTGATTTGTCCATCAGTGATGAGAGTGGCGTGATACACGCCAATCCATTCTTACCATTCATGTTCACGCCGTCCGAACCGCATACACCTTCGCGGCATGAGCGACGGAATGCTAACGTCGGATCTTGCTCTTTTAGTTGAATGAGCGCGTCCAATAGCATCATGTCCGACCCTTCAGGCACGTCGAGCGTGTAATCCTTCATGTATGGCGCATCGTCCACATCTGGATTGTAGCGATAGACTGAAAACTTAACGTTCATCGTTTTCGACCCCCTTAGTAAGTACGCGCTTTCGGTGGGAAAGCGTCACGATGCACTGGCGCCATGTTGACGTCGCGCTTCGACATAGATTCCGTTTCTGGATTGTAGATGGAGTGGCATAGCCAGTTCTCATCATCACGCTCTTGATAATCAAAGCGTGCATGAGCGCCACGGCTTTCGGTACGATAGTTTGCCGCTACCGCTGTTGAATAAGCGGTTTCCATCAGGTTCTCCAGCTCCAAACACTCGATACGCTGAGTGTTGAACTCAGTCGACGTATCGTCCAATCGTGCGACTTTCAAACGTTCACGGATTTCTTGCAGTTCTTTGAGGCCTTTCTCCATCGCCTCACCTTCGCGGAATACCGAGAAGTTTTCTTGCATACACGCTTGGAGATCTTTACGGATTTCTACAGGGTCTTCGCCTTTTTGCGTGCTGTTCCAGCGGTTCAAGCGCGCTAAAGAGGCTTCAATATCAGATTCACTTGCATCACGCGCTTCAACTTGCGCGGCCAAGGTTTCACCAAGGTGTAGACCCGTTGCACGGCCAAAGACCACCAGATCAAGCAATGAGTTACCGCCCAAACGGTTTGCGCCATGGACAGACACGCTAGCGATCTCACCACAGGCAAACAGGCCTTGTACTTCAACGTCGTGTCCCATTGGATCTTGTTTGATCGCTTGACCAGACACTTGCGTTGGAATACCACCCATCATGTAATGGCAGGTTGGAATGACTGGAATTGGCTCTTTGACCGGATCCACGTGCGCAAAGGTACGAGACAGGTCCAAAATACCTGGCAAGCGTGATTCAAGAACATCCTTACCCAAGTGGTCTAGCTTAAGCTTGATGTGTGGACCCCAAGGGCCGTCACAACCTCGGCCTTCTCGGATTTCGATCATCATTGAGCGTGCAACCACATCACGACCAGCAAGGTCTTTTGCGTTCGGCGCGTAACGCTCCATAAAGCGTTCGCCGTCTTTATTAAGCAAATAGCCACCTTCACCACGGCACCCTTCGGTCACCAAGACACCGGCACCAGCAATGCCTGTTGGGTGGAACTGCCACATTTCCATGTCTTGCATCGGAACGCCTGCTCGCAACGCCATACCGACACCGTCACCCGTGTTGATGTGCGCATTGGTGGTGGATTGATAAATACGCCCTGCACCGCCCGTTGCAAGCACGGTCGCTTTAGATTTGAAGTAGCAAATCTCACCAGTTTCCATGCACATCGCGGTGGCACCAACCACCGCACCGTCTTGGTTTTTCACCAAGTCGAGGGCATACCATTCCGAGAAGATGGTGGTTTTATTTTTGATATTTTGCTGGTACAGCGTGTGAAGCAATGCATGACCAGTTCGGTCTGCCGCCGCGGCTGTACGTGCCGCCTGTTCACCGCCAAACTCTTTCGATTGGCCACCAAACGGACGCTGATAGATAGAGCCGTTTTCAAAGCGCGAAAACGGTAGGCCCATTTTTTCGAGTTCAATGACCGATTGCGGGCCGGTTTTACACATGTACTCGATGGCGTTTTGGTCTCCGATATAATCCGACCCTTTCACCGTGTCATACATGTGCCATTGCCAGTTATCCTTGTGTGAGTTACCCAGTGCTACCGTAATACCACCCTGCGCAGATACAGTGTGAGAACGAGTCGGAAAGACTTTTGATAACAACGCACAAGACAGGCCTTGTTCAGAAATTTGCAGGGCGGCGCGCATACCTGCACCACCTGCGCCAATAACGATTGCGTCAAATTCGCGAACTGGAATACTCACTTACACACCCCACAGTACAAAGAAACCGGCAAACACATAGATCAGCAGCAAGGCAACTACACCCAATTGAAGGAGGCCACGCAGCAAGGCAGGCTTGATGTAGTCAGTTAACACTTGCCACATACCGATCCATCCGTGAATGAGAATCGACACCAGTGCCAGCATGGTAAACACCTTCGTGCTGGTTTGGCCGAAAAAAGCTGTCCATGAGGCGTACGTAATGTCCGGCCCAAATGCAGCAAATCCGACCATATAAAGTGTGTAAAGTGTGATGATAATCGCAGTGGCCCGAATGAGTACAAAATCATGTACACCATTACGCCCCACCGATGAAATGTTTTTCGCTACCATACCAAAATCCCCGCCAGTACAGACAACACGCCGGTCAATGCAAATGCCACCTGAGCGCTTTTCGCACCCGATTCTAACTCTTCAAAATAACCGATATCCTGCATGAGGTGGCGGATACCACCTACGATGTGATAGGCAAGCGCCGTGAGGATGCCCCAAAGGACAAACTTAACGAAGAAGCTATCGACGATGGCAGACGCAGTTTCAAAACCGCTAGGTGAAGAGAGAGACAGGCTAAGCAGCCACAATAGGATGGCGATCGAGACGAAGGTGATGACACCTGCTACTCGATGCATGATAGACGCAATCGCTGTGATGGGGAAACGAATGGTCTTAATGTCGAGGTTTACGGGTCTTGACTTTCTTTCTTTCACGATATTGCCCACTCAGCTCCATTGAGCATTTATAGTTATTTACACTCTCTGAACCTCAGTACTCAAAGCGTAAGACCTGCAACATCTGTGTAACGTGCTTTGCGTACCTTATTGCTATTAACTGCAACTTTGAGCAAATGGATCACGTCAATTTAGAAAGGTGTTTGAGCCCCTAAACGCTCTAGGATACTGATATGCCCAGAGACCTCGCAAAAGTATACGCGGCGTAACAAGCAATTACAAACGCTCAAAATTGACAGGAATCTCACAACAGATATTTAACCCGCATTGCAAATAAGTTATTAACTCGCGCACACATCGTTAGGTTAAAAATTGACATCACCTAGGCCGATCGGTAAAACGGTCGGGTCCGTATCCTGGATGGGATTATAAAATAACAAAGGAGATTGTTATGGCAGAGAAGAAAGCTACCCTACATATTGAAGGGCAAGCACCAATCGAACTGCCGATCATGGGGGGCACTGTCGGGCCAGAGGTCTTGGACGTACGTGCATTAGGTGCAAATGGATATTTCACCTTTGATCCGGGCTTTGTCGCCACGGCATCATGTGAATCGCAAATCACCTACATTGATGGCGCTGCAGGCGTTTTGCTGCATCGCGGTTACCCTATTGATCAACTCGCCAATAACGCTGATTACTTAGAAGTCTGTTATATCCTTCTTTACGGTGAAGTCCCTACGAAAAAGCAATATGAAGAATTCCGCTCGTTAATCGTGCGCCACACCATGGTACATGAGCAAATCGCGAGTTTCTTCCACGGGTTCCGTCGTGACGCTCACCCTATGGCCGTCATGGTCGGTGTCGTCGGTGCACTGGCTGCTTTTTACCACGACTCACTGGATATCAATAACGACCAGCACCGCGAAATCACCGCCTTCCGATTGCTCTCTAAAATGCCGACACTCGCGGCAATGTGTTACAAGTACTCGATTGGCCAGCCATTCATCTATCCGCGCAACGACCTAGATTACGCAGAGAACTTCCTCCACATGATGTTTGCAACGCCTTGTGAAGAATATGAAGTTAACCCAGTAGTTGCGCGTGCAATGGACAAAATCTTTACGCTGCATGCCGATCATGAGCAGAATGCGTCCACTTCGACGGTCCGTCTAGCCGGCTCGTCAGGCGCTAACCCATTCGCGTGTATTGCCGCGGGGATCGCGTCACTTTGGGGGCCAGCTCACGGTGGTGCCAATGAGGCCTGCTTGCGCATGCTAGAAGAAATCGGTCATGTCGATAACATTCCTGAATTTATTGGCCGAGCAAAAGACAAGGATGATCCTTTCCGTTTGATGGGCTTTGGACACCGGGTGTATAAAAACTACGATCCTCGCGCTACTGTGATGCGTGAAGCTTGTCATGAAGTATTGGAAGAACTGAGTATCCAAGACCCACTTCTCGATGTGGCGATGGAGCTCGAGCGTATTGCACTGTCTGATGATTACTTTATCGACAAGAAACTGTATCCGAATGTGGACTTCTACTCGGGGATCATCCTCAAAGCGATTGGTATTCCAACGTCGATGTTTACTGTGATTTTCGCAATGTCACGAACCATTGGTTGGATTGCACATTGGAATGAAATGCACTCCGATCCCAACAATCGCATTGGTCGTCCGCGTCAGCTCTATACTGGCTACACGCAACGTGAATTCACACCAATGAAACAGCGAGACTAACACCTTGCTTGCAGAAAAACGCCGCCTAAACGAGGCGGCGTTTTTGTTTTCGTCAATCACTTATACCGGGTTGTCGATATCAATAAAATCAACCGTTAGGCCATACTGTTTAGCCAACCACTCACCCAGCGCTTTAACACCATAACGCTCTGTCGCATGATGGCCTGCGGCAATATAGTGCACACCTTGCTCGCGCGCTGAGAACGTTGTCCGTTCTGACACCTCACCTGAAAGATAGGCATCCATATTCTGGCTAGCCGCTAAGTCGATAAAGTCTTGCGCACCGCCCGTGCATAAACCGACCATTTCAATACGACGGGTGTGGCCGCCATCAATAACCAAAGGGGCTCGGCCTAGCACCGCCGCCACTTGATGTTCAAACTGGGCTAAGGTCATCGGCGTCGAGAGCTTTCCGTAAACAGGAATCGATACTGGGTTACCGGGTTCTAACCCGCCAATCAACTCAATCCCCAATCGCTTAGCCAACTGTGCGTTATTTCCCATGGTAGGGTGAATATCCAACGGCAAATGGTAGCCATATAAATTAATGCCATTTTCAATCAACGCTTTGATCCGTTGATACTTCATGCCACGAATTTGCTGTGGTTCACCGCGCCAGAAGTAACCGTGGTGTACCAAGATGGCATCCGCATTCTGCTCAATCGCCGCATCGATCAGATCTTGGCAAGCCGTGACACCGGTAATCACTTTTTGTACTTGCTCACGTCCCTCAACTTGTAACCCATTCGGGCTATAGTCTTTGATTTGATCGGGCTTTAGCTCTGCGTTTAGGATTGCTTCGAGTTCGAGGTTATTCATGATGTCTCTTTCGTCGCTTTGAGATGTTGTATGTTAGTGTAACGTGCGGAATCGACATATCGAGTAGGGTGAGGCGTTGCCGCCTCATCCCTCTCACAGAACCGTACA